>NZ_BPRD01000132.1 GCF_022179745.1 Methylorubrum podarium | reverse complement strand
CTGCTGCCGGCGGCGAGCATCGTCGGTTTCGCGGCGCTCGCCCTCTCGCCGACGGTCGCCTCGGTGGTGGTGATCTACGTGCTGCGGCGGGCGGGCAACTTCGCCATCGCCCGGCCGGTGCGCGAGGTGCTGTTCACGGTGGTGCCGCGGGAGGACCGCTACAAGGCGAAAAGCTTCATCGACACGGTGGTCTACCGCCTCGGCGATCAGGTCGGCGCGTGGTCCTATACCGGGCTGGCCGCGCTCGGCTTCGGCGGCCACGCCGCGGCGGTGGTAGCGGTGCCGCTCTCGGCCGCGTGGCTCCTCAACGCGCTCTGGCTCGGCCGGGCGCAGGCGCGGCGGCAGGCGCAGGGGGAGGAGGGCGTGGCGGACGGGTCCGACCCGGCGCCGGCCG
Organism: Methylorubrum podarium; assembly: GCF_022179745.1. Lineage (GTDB taxonomy): Bacteria > Pseudomonadota > Alphaproteobacteria > Rhizobiales > Beijerinckiaceae > Methylobacterium > Methylobacterium podarium. Next base: position 13,263 of record NZ_BPRD01000132.1, on the reverse strand, counting down.
CGCGGCCGCCGGGCTGACGGCGATCGTGACAAAGGTTATCGTTCGATCCCGACAATGTCCGTCGGCCGGACGAGCCGGCCTGATCGCCTGGGGACGGGCGGCGATGCGGCATCGCGGCACGCCTCTGTTTCCGGCCGCAATCGGACATAGAACAGAAACAGTGTCGTGCGGTATCCGCATGATCGATCCCGCCCGCGGCCCCGGCAGGCGGCGTGTCTCTCGGGCGCTTCGCGAGGCACTCTGACCGGACATCGACCGGAGACCCATGGGACTCGTCCAGTACGCCCTCAAGTTCCGCATCACGACCTACGTGCTTGCCGTGCTGATGATGCTGGGCGGGGCGGGCGCGGTCGTCGTGACTCCCAAGGACGTGCTGCCCGCCGTCGACATCCCCGTCGTCGTCGTGGTCTGGACCTATACGGGCCTGTCCGCGCCGGAGATGGAGAAGCGGATCACGACCTATTCCGAGTTCGGAATTTCCAACAACGTCAACAACATCGCCCGGATGGAATCGACGAGCCTCCAGGGCACGTCGGTGATGAAGATCTATTTCGACCAGAGCGTCAGCATCGATCTGGCCATCGCCCAGGTCGTCTCCTCGACGAACTCGATCCGCGCGCTGATGCCGCCCGGCGTGCAGCCGCCGGTCATCGTGCGCTTCTCCGCCTCCTCGGTGCCGGTGATCCAGCTCGCGCTCACCTCGGCCAAGGACAGCCTCAACAAGGTCTACGACTACGCCCAGTACCGCATCCGCCAGCGCCTGACCCAGGTGCCGGGCTCGACCCTGCCCTCCCCCTTCGGCGGCGCCCCGCGCCAGGTCATGGTCGATCTCGACCTGCACGCGCTCCAGGCCCTCGGGATGACCCCGCTCGAGGTCACCAACGCGGTGACCTCGCAGAACCTGACCATCCCCTCGGGGCTGACCAAGATCGGCGAGCAGCAATACCCGGTGCAGATGAACGCGACGCCGGACGCGATCGCGGCGCTCAACGAGATCCCGATCAAGGTGGTCAACGGCCAGCCGGTGCTGGTGCGCGACGTCGCCTATGTCCGCGACGGCGGCCCGCCGCAGGTCAACGTGGTGCGGGCCGACGGCGCCGCCTCGGTGCTGATGCGGGTCTTGAAGAACGGCACCGCCTCGACCCTGGACGTCGTCAACAACGTCAAGGCGGCGCTCCCCGACATCCGCGCGGCGGCCCCCGAGGGCATGGAGATCAAGCCGCTCTTCGACCAGTCGGTCTTCGTCTCGAACGCCATCGAGGGGGTCTGGCACGAGGCCGTCATCGCCGCCTGCCTCACGGGTCTCACCATCCTGCTGTTCCTCGGCTCGTGGCGCTCGACCCTGATCGTGCTCGTCTCGATCCCCTTGTGCCTGATGACCTCGCTGGCGCTGCTCGCCGCGCTCGGCCACACCATCAACGTGATGACGCTGGGCGGCCTCGCGCTCGCGGTCGGCATCCTCGTCGACGACGTGACGGTGGCGATCGAGAACACCTACCGCCTGTTCGAGGAGGGCAAGCCGTTCCGCAACGCCGTGGTCGAGGGCGCGGCGGGCATCGCCAAGCCGGCGCTGATCTCGACCCTGTCGATCTGCGCCGCCTTCGTCTCGGTCTTCGCTCTGACCGACACCCCGAAATTCCTGTTCACGCCGCAGGCGCTCGCGGTCGTGTTCGCGATGCTGACCTCCTACCTGCTGACCCGCACCCTGGTGCCGGTGCTGATCGACGTGCTGGTGGCCCGCGAATACCTCCAGCACCACGGCGGTGAGGAGGAGGCCCCGCGCCGGGGCCGGATCGAGCGGGCGCTGGGCTGGCTGCTCGCGCCGGTCTTCCGGCTGGCCGGCGCCTTCCGCCGCGGCTTCGAGGCGCGGTTCGCGCGCTTCCACCGCGGCTATGTCGGATTGCTGCACGCGGTCCTGCGCCATCCCGTCGTGACGGTGGCGACCGTCGCCCTGCTGTTCGCCGGCACCGGCGGGCTCTTCGTCTTCACGGGGCAGGACTACTTCCCGCAGGTCGAATCGAGCCAGATGACCCTGCACCTGCGCACCCGGCCGGGCATGCGCATCGAGACCGCCGAGCAGACCTTCGCCGAGGTGGAGAAGGTGGTGCGCGAGGTGATCCCCGAGGGCGAGATCGACCAGATCCTCGACAACATCGGCATCCCGTCGAACAACTACAACTTCGCCTTCTCCGACGGCTCGTTCGTCTCCTACAACGACGGCCAGATGCTGATCGACCTGAAGGACGAGCACGGACCGGTCGCCGAGTACCAGCGCCGCCTGCGCGAGACCCTGCGCGAGCGCTTCCCCGACATGATCGTCTACTTCCAGCCCTCGGACATCATCACGCAGATCCTCAATTTCGGCGTCATCGCGCAGATCGACGTGCAGGTCTCGGGACGCAACACCGTCAAGGATCTCGAGGTCGCCCGGCGCATCGAGGCGCGGCTGAAGGAGACGCCCGGCCTCGTCGACGTGCACCTGCACCAGATCGTCGACACGCCGCAATTCTTCGTCGATGTCGACCGGCGGCTCGCGGCCGAGCTCGGCCTGACGCAGCAGCAGGTGGCCCAGAGCCTCAACGTGTCGCTGTCGGGCTCCTTCCAGGTGAACCCGAATTTCTGGACCGACCCGAAGACCGGCATCCCCTACCAGCTCTGGGTCCAGACGCCGGAATACCGCAACGCCTCGCTCACCGCGCTGCAGAACACCCCGCTCTTCGCCCGCGCCAGCGCGGCGGCCGGCAACGGGCCGGGGGCGCTGACGCTGCTGTCGAGCATCGCCACGATCACCCGCCAGCCGACGCAGACGGTGATCAACCACGTCAACACGCAGCCGACCTTCAACGTCTACGCCGCGGTGCAGGACCGCGACCTGGGCTCGGTCGCCCGCGACATCGACCGGATCGTCCTGGAGGAGCAGAAGGCGCTGCCGGCCCCCGACAAGATCACCGTGCGCGGGCAGATCGAGAACATGCGCGCCGCCTTCTTCCGGATGGAGGTCGGCCTCGGCATCGCGCTGATCGCGGTCTACCTGCTGATGGCGGTGAACTACCAGAGCTGGGGCGATCCCTTCGTGGTGCTGGCCGCCCTGCCGGTCGCCTTCTGCGGCATCGTCGCGAGCCTGTTCATCACGAACACCGCCTTCTCGATTCCGTCGCTGTTCGGGGCGATCATGTCGGTGGGCATCGCCTCGGCCAACTCGATCCTGCTCGTGACCTTCGCCAAGGAACACCGGGAGGCCACCGGCTGTTCGGCCCGCGAGGCGGCCATCGTCGCGGGCGAGACCCGGCTGCGGCCGGTGCTGATGACGGCGAGCGCGATGTTCCTGGGGCTGGTGCCGATGGCGATCGGAACCGGCGAGGGCGGCGAGCAGAACGCGGCGCTGGCGCGGGCGGTGATGGGCGGCCTCGCGCTCGGCACCCCCTCGACGCTGCTGTTCGTGCCGTTCCTCTACAGCCTGCTGCGGCGGGGCGAGGCCAAGCCGCTCGAGGATTATATCTGATGACGTCCGCCCGACCCGACCGGAGGAAGTGCCCGTGACCGAGGGCGAGGACAAAAAAACTCCGCCGCCGCCGGGCAAGGGCGGCTTCGTGCTGGCCGGGCTGATCGCCGCGGGCCTCGTGGCCTATGGCGGCTACGGCCACTGGCAGCGGGCGGCCCGGGCCGAGGCGACGCGCGCCAAGCAGATCGAGTTCGTGCCGAAGGTCCGCACCGAGGAGGCCAAGCGCCTCGACGGGCCGATCGAGCTGACCCTGCCGGGCCAGACCGAGCCCTTCGCCACCGCGCGGATCTACGCCCGCGCCACCGGCTACATCGCCGAGCGCCACGTCGATCTCGGCTCGCGGGTGAAGAAGGGCGACGTGCTCCTGCGCATCGCTGCCCCCGACCTCGACCAGCAGCTCGCCCAGGCCGAGGCGCAGCTCGGCCAGCTCGAGGCGCAGCTCCTGCGGGCCAAGGCCATGGTCGATCAGGCGCGGGCCAACGTGAACCTCGCCCAGGTCACCAACTCGCGCACCTCGACCCTCGCCGGCCAGGGCTGGGCCTCGAAGCAGAACGCCGACAACACCCAGGCCGGCGTGCTGTCGCAGCAGGCCAACCTCGCCTCGGCCGAGGCCGACGTGAAGGTGGCGGAGGCCAACATCAAGGCGCAGCAGGCGACCGTCGGCCGCCTCAAGGCGCTGACCGGCTTCGAGATCGTCACCGCGCCCTTCGACGGCGTGATCACCACCCGCAACGTCGATGTCGGCGACCTCGTCCAGGCCGATGCCGGCTCGGGCACGCCGCTCCTGTCGATGGACCGGGACGACGTGCTGCGCATCTCGGTCAACGTGCCGCAGAACGCGGCGGTCGGCGTGCAGCCGGGCATCGCCGCCCGGATCAAGGTGCCGCAGATGCCGGACCGCAGCTTCTCCGGCGAGGTCGAGCGCAGCTCGGTCGCCCTGCTCGCCTCCTCGCGCACGCTCACGACCCAGGTCGACGTGCCGAACCCCGACCGCACCCTGCGGCCCGGCCTCTACGTCTACGTGACCCTGGCGATCCCGCGCACCGGCGGCACCACGGTGGCGGTGCCGGCCGAGGCCCTGGTGTTCAACCAGTCCGGCACCCGCGTCGCGGTGGCCCGCGAGGACGACCGCGTCACCTGGGTCGACGTCCATGTCGCCCGCGACAAGGGCACTCTGGTCGAGGTCGACAAGGGCCTCTCGGGCGGCGAGCGCCTCGTGCTGAGCCCGCCCGCCGACCTCAAGGACGGCGGGCGCATCGCCCCGCAACAGCCGAAGACGGACAAGCCGATGCAGGCCGCGCAGCGCTAAGGTTTTTTGCGCGGCGTCGATTGGGTGATGGCGCCGCTCCCAGGCACGCCTCATCCTGAGGTGCCGGAGCGCAGCGGAGGCCTCGAAGGATCCTCCAGGATTCGCGCGGGATCTGGAGGATCCTTCGAGGCCCGCTGGCGCGGGCACCTCAGGATGAGGGCGGTGGATGGGATCGCCCCGGTGCCGTCCGTTGGCCTTATCGGCGGGTTGCGCGGGCCGCCTCGCTCGGCTCACATCCCGTCCGGAAACGCGCCGACGAGAAGGCTTCAGCCATGAGCGACCTCAAGACCCTCCGCAGCCTGTCCGGTCTGCCGCCGGAGCCCGCCGCCCTCCCGGGCGCGGCGCTGGTGATGATCGACCTGCAGAACACCTACCGCGAGGGCGTGATGCGCCTGGAGGGCGTCGAGCCGGCGATCCGCGAGGCGCGGACGCTGCTGGAGCGGGCGCGCAGCGCCGGCATCCCGGTCTTCCACGTGCGCCACGATGCCGGGCCGGGCTCGCCCTACGACGTCACCGCCGCCATCGGCCAGATCAGCGACGAGGTCGCGCCGCGGGAGGGCGAGCCGGTCATCACCAAGGCCTATCCGAGTTCCTTCGCCGGCACCGACCTTCAGGCGCAGCTGGAGGCGGCGGGCGTCAAGGACCTGATCCTGGCGGGCTTCATGACGCATATGTGCATCAACTCGACCGCGCGCAGCGCCTTCACCCTCGGCTTCCGCCCGACCGTGGTGGCCTCGGCCACCGCCACCCGCGCCCTGCCGGGACCGGACGGCGCGACCGTTCCCGCCGCCGCCCTCCAGGCCGCGAGCCTCGCCGCCTTGAGCGACCTGTTCGCGGTGGTGGCGCCGGACGCGGCGGCGATCCGCGGATAGGGGATCAGGCCGCGCGGGCGCGGGGCTGGGCGGCCTCGTCCGCCGGCCGCGGCCCGAACATCCGCTGGTAGAGCGCGGCCGGGCTGTGGCTGCGGCCCTCCGAATCGACGATGCGGACGTCGCTCAGGCCGGAGGTGGTCAGCGACAGGCCCTGTTCCAGGGCGGTCAGCAGGGAGCCGTGCTGCCAGGAATAGACCCGCGAGGCGGTGCCGGCGCTGACGGTGAAACTCACGGATACATCCCGATGCTGATGCCGGCTGGCGACGGTGCCGCCGGGCGCGATGAAAAGGTTCGTCCCGGGGGCGGGTTCCGTAAAACTTGAGCTTTAATAGTGGCTCTTGGTTGACGAAGTCTTTGCGGAACTTGCCCCTTTCGGTGGCGGAACCGCGGGCGCCCGGTGGCGGCACGATGGCAGCGGCGCCATTCCGGACCCGCAGGGCTCCCGCTCTCCCACGGGATTGCCGGGGCGCGCCGGGCCCCTCAGAGTGCCCCACGAAGCGCCCGGTCACCGGTCGCGTCCTCTTCGGCCGCGACGGCGCTGCGGGGGGTTGTGAGAGTCAGACGGCGGTGGGCGGCCTCGCGGGGCCGTTCCGGACAGCCACAGCGGAGAGAGCCAATGGAATACCGGCAGTTCGGACGCTCGGGCCTCAAGGTGCCGGTGCTCAGCCTCGGCACGGCCACCTTCGGCGGCACCGATGCGTTCTTCCAGAACTGGGGCAGCACCGGCGTGAAGGAGGCGAGCCGCCTGATCGACCTCTGCCTCGATGCGGGCGTCAACTTCCTCGACACCGCCGACCTCTATTCGAGCGGCGACTCGGAAAAGATCCTCGGCGAGGCGATCAAGGGCCGCCGCGACAGGCTGCTGATCTCGACCAAGGCGACGTTCCGGGTCGGCGAGGACGTCAACGCGGTCGGCTCGTCGCGCCACCACCTGATCCGCGCCTGCGAGGCCAGCCTGAAGCGGCTCCAGACCGACCATATCGACGTCTACTTCATGCACGGCTTCGACGCGCTGACCCCCGTCGAGGAGACCCTGCGGGCGCTCGACGACCTCACCCGCGCCGGCAAGATCGGCTATATCGGCGCCTCGAACTTCTCCGGCTGGCAGCTGATGAAGGCGCTGGCGACCTCGGAGCGGTACGGGCTCGCCCGCTACGTCGTCTATCAGGGCTACTACTCGCTGATCGGCCGCCACTACGAGTGGGAGCTGATGCCGCTCGGCCTCGACCAGGGCGTCGGCCTGATGGTGTGGAGCCCGCTCGGCTGGGGCCGGCTCACGGGAAAGATCCGGCGGGGGCAGGCGGCCTCGGGCGGGCGCCTCGCCACGGCGGCCGGCGCGGAGGGCGGTCCCACCGTCTCCGACGACTATCTCTACGACGTGGTCGACGCCCTCGACGCGGTCGCCGCCGAGACCGGCCGGACGGTGCCGCAGGTGGCGCTGAACTGGCTGCTGACCCGCCCGACCGTGTGCAACATCGTCATCGGCGCCCGCAACGAGGAGCAGCTGAAGCAGAATCTCGGCGCGGTCGGCTGGTCGCTGACCGAGGACCAGATCGCCCGACTCGACGCGGCGAGCCGGGAAAACCCGATCTACCCCTACTGGCACCAGACCGGCTTCGACGAGCGGAACCCGAAGCCGACGGCATGGTGAGGCGACGCGATCCGGTCTCCGTCATCGCGAGCGGCAGCGAAGCGATCCAGAGCGCGACCTTTCCGGACAGGGCGGCGCCCTGGATTGCTTCGGCTCCGCCTCGCAATGACAACGGTGCTCCACCGCTCGGGCCGAGCCGTCTTCACATGCTGATCTCGGGACCGTGCTTGTCGCCATCGTCCGGCACGGGGCCGGGCTCGCCCTGCCAGGGCAGGCTCTGCCAGGGCGGCTGGCCGGCGCGGGCCTCGTACTCCTCGAGCGGCAGGGTGGTCTCGCCGCCCTCCCCGTCCTGGACCCGGACATGGCTCGGGCGCGGCTGCTTCGGCGGGCAGAGGAAGAGGCCCTTGAACGAGGTCGCCATGGTCTAGAGGCCCTCCGGCCGCTCGCCCTGGGGCGCGTGATGCGCGCGCACCGGACGCACCCGCAGGTAGCCCTTGACGCGCAGATACTCGGCGACGATCTCGCAGATTGCCCGGTCCCGCGGCAGGCGCTCGACCGCGCAATGCTCGTCCAGCGCCGCCACGACCTCCGGCGGGAAGGTCAGGATGCCGGCGAGCTTCGGTTCCGCGGACGGATCGGTCTCGTGTTCGGTGTCGCTCACGCTGTCTGTCCTCCGCCTACACGCCCGATCCGACCGGCGGCACGCCCTGCTCCGGCGTCGGGACGACGCCGAGCCCGTCCGCGTCGCCGGGACGGGTGGCGCCGAGACGCCGCAGCAGCGCCTCGTAGGTCTGCACCGCCGGGGAATCCCCCTGAAGCTCGCGGGTGTCGGCGAGGAGCCGCCGCACGTCCTCCACGAACAGGTCGCGCGCCCGCCCTCCCCCGGGGCTCGCCTCGAACAGGCGGGTGAGCGCCAGCTCGAACACGCCGATCAGGAGGCCGAGCCGCTCGGTGTCGTCCGCCATCGTCCCCTCCGGATGTCTCGACCACCTCCGCGGTCCGGCTGAAGACGGGAACGCCGGTGAGGCGCCCCGCGGTTCCGCCGCCGCCGGGGACAAGCCCGGGCGGCAGCCACTGCGCCGCATGGGAAGACGCGAACCGCGCTCTAGATTTCCTTTCCTCCTCGGCGTCCCCGTGACGCCGGCAGCCCGCCCGCGGGCCGGGGCTCCCGGCCGGAACTCCGGTGCCGCTCGGGGAGATGTCCACCAAGCATCAAACCCCGAGCCGCTGTTGTCGCCCCACTCGCTCCTTTCCCCCGCGCGGTTTCCTGCGGCACCTCGGCAGGGGTTGGGCGACGCGCCGGGCGACGGCGCGGAGGAGGCGCATGGCGGCTTCCCCGTCCGGGCCATCGCCCGGCTGCGCCGGACCGGGCTGCTGGCCGCTCCCCTGCCCGAGGCGCTCGGCGGCCGCGGCCTGTGCGATCCGGCCCGCGTGGACGATCTGCGGGCGCTGCTGACGCAGACCGGCCGCGACGACCTCGCGGTCGGGCGGCTCTACGAGGGGCACGTCAACGCGCTCGCCCTGGTGCTGCACTACGCCGACCCCGCCGTCGTCGGGCGGCTCGCCCGCGACGCGGCGCAGGGCCATCTCTTCGGCGTCTGGAACACCGAGCCGGCCGAGGGCGGCCTCGTCCGCGACAAGGCGGGCCGCCTTCACGGCGCCAAGAGCTACGCCTCGGGGGCGGGTTTCGTCACCCGCCCGCTGGTGACGGCGCGGCTCGCCGACGGGCGCCGGCTGATGCTGGTGATGCGCCTGGAGCCCGGCGAGCGGGCCGACCTGTCGGCCTGGCGCGCCCACGGCATGCGGGCCTCCGCCACCGGCACGGTCGATTTCTCCGGGCTCGGCCCCCGCGACGGCGAGGTGGTCGGCGCGCCCGACGATTACGGGCGCCAGCCCTTCTTCTTCGCCGGGGCGTGGCGCTTCCTGGCGGTGCAGCTCGGCGGGATCGAGGCGGTGGTCGAGACGCACCGGGCGCATCTCGCCGCCACCGGCCGGGCGGAGGATCCGCATCAGCAGGCCCGGTTCGGCCAGGCCCTGGTCGCGGCGGAGACGAGCCGGCTGCTCGTCGCCCGCGCCGCCCGGATCGCCGCCGCCGAGGCCGGATCGCCCGAGCGGGTCATCGCCTACGTCAACCTCGCCCGCGCGGCGGTCGAGCAGGCGGGGCTCGACGTGATCGCCCTGGCGCAGCGCTCCGTCGGCCTCGCGGGTTTCCTCGAGAGCCATCCCCTGGAGCGCCTGATGCGCGATCTCGCGACCTATCTGCGCCAGCCGGCCCCGGATTTCGCCCTGACCGGCATGGCCGCGCACGCGCTGGCCGCCGACGAGCCGTTCCACGCCCTGTGGCCCGAGGAGCCGGCTCCCGCCCCGCGCGCGGCAGAGGCGGTGGAGGCCGAGGCAGAGGCAGCGGTGGAGGCGGTGGGATGAGCGGCCGGCGGACCGAGACGCTGCCGGAGCGCTACTTCGCGGAGATCTACGCCTCCGATCCTGATCCCTGGCGTTTCACCTCCAGTGCCTACGAGGCCGAGAAATACGCCGCGACGCTGCAGGCCCTGCCGCGGGCGCGCTACGGGAACGCCCTGGAGGTCGGCTGCTCCATCGGCGTCTTCACCCGGGCGCTCGCTCCCCGCTGCGGGGCGCTGACCGGCCTCGACATCGCGGGGGCCGCGCTCGACGCCGCGCGGGCGCGCTGCGCGGAGTACCCGCAGGTCGGCTTCGTCCGGGGCGCGGTGCCGGAGGTCTGGCCGGAGGGCCGGTTCGACCTCATCGTCTTCGGCGAGGTGCTGTACTTCCTGAGTGCGCCGGATCTGGCGCGGCTCGTCACGCGGGTCGAGGCGAGTTTGGCGCCGGGGGGCGACTGCCTGCTCGTGCACTGGCTCGGGGAGACGGACTATCCCCTCTCCGGCGACGCGGCGGCGGAGAGTTTCATCGCGGGCACGGCCCCGTTCTGCCGGGTGCTGCCCGGCGCGCGCACAGAGGCTTACCGCCTCGACGTGCTGCGGCGGACGGACACGCGATGACCAGTACGATGCCAGTACGATGACGGAGGCGATGACGGCGCGTTCGGAAAAAGCCGTCCGGCGCCACCCGCTCTGGGTGCGCCTGACCCACTGGGTCAACACCGCTGCCTTCCTGGCCCTCCTCGTCAGCGGCTTCGCCATCCTGCTCGCCCTGCCCCGGCTGTTCTGGGGCGAGACCGGCGCCAACGACGCCCCGGCCTGGATCGTCCTGCCGCTGCCGGTGAACCTCGAACAGACCGGCTGGGGCCGCAACCTCCACTTCCTCGCCGCCTGGATCTTCGTGCTCAACGGCGCGCTCTATCTGCTGATCGCGCTCGTGAGCGGACATCTCCTGCGCCGCCTCGCCCCCGACCGCGACCAGCTCCGGCCCCGGCACGTCGCGGCCGACATCCGCGCCCACCTGCATCTCAGGGGACCGGGCGCGGCGGGCCGCTACAACGTGCTCCAGAAACTCGCCTATCTCGGCGTCATCCTCGTGCTCGGGCCGGTGATGCTGCTCTCGGGGCTCACCATGTCGCCCGGCGTCACGGCGGCCTATCCGGAGCTGTTCACCCTGTTCGGCGGCCGGCAATCGGCGCGCACGATCCACTTCCTGTCGGCGGCGCTCCTCGTCGGCTTCCTCCTCATCCACGTCTGGCAGGTCCTCGCCAACGGGCCGCTCGACCTGATGCGGGGCATGATCACCGGGCGCTCCGCCCGGACCGAGCTCGGTCGAGCGAATTCAGGGGAGGATCCGCGATGAGCGATCTCACGCGCCGCAGGCTGATCCTCGGTTCCTCGGCGCTCGGGCTCGGCGGCTCCTTGGGCGGCTTCTTGGGCGGCTGCGAGCTGATCGAGAACGGCCCGCGCCGGCCGGGCCTCTACGGCCTAAGCGACACCCTGACGCTCGCGACGCAGCGCTTCCTGCTGCGCGACCAGCCGCTGGTGCGGGAATTCGGGCCGGAGGCGATCTCGGCGGTGTTTCCCACCATCAACACCACCGACCCGGACGATGCCGCCTACCGCCGCTCGAAGGCGGTCGGGTTCGCCGACTGGCGCCTGCCGGTGAGCGGCCTCGTGGAGCGGCCCGCCGCCTTCACCCTCGCCGAGCTGAGGGCGATGCCGGCCCGCACGCAGGTGACGCTGCACAGCTGCGAGCAGGGCTGGTCGGCCATCGGCGGCTGGACCGGGGTGCCGCTCTCGCACGTGCTGGCGAGTGTCGGGCTGAAGCGCGAGGCGCGCTTCATCGTCATCCGCAGCGTGGACGGCTGGTGGGACAGCTACGACCTGTTCGACGCCCTGCACCCGCAGACGATCCTCGCCTACGGCATGAACGGCAACGACCTGCCGGTGGCCCACGGCGCCCCGGTGCGCCTGCGGGTGGAGCGCCAGCTCGGCTACAAGTCGCTGAAATACCTCGCCAGCATCGAGGCCACCGACCGGGTCGACGGGCTCGGCCAGGGCCGGGGCAGCATGGTCTCGGAGATGGGATTTTCCTGGTACGCGGGGATCTGAGCGATCCGCGTGAAACCCCCTCACCCGATCAGCGGGGTGCAGACCGCCCGCCCCTGCCCCGGCAGCGGCACCACCGCGACCTCGACGCCGTAGAGGAGCCGCAAGGCGTCCGGCGTCACCGTCTCGGCCGGCGGCCCCAGCGCGACGAGGCGGCCGCCGTGCAGCAGCGCGACCCGGTTGGCGCAGAGGAAGGCATGGCCGGGATCGTGGGTCGAGAGCACCACGGCGATGCCGGCCTCCGAGAGGCGCCGCACCTGGGTCAGCACCCGCGCTTGGTTCCCGAAATCGAGGCTCGCCGTCGGCTCGTCCATCACCAGGAGCCGCGGCTCCCCCGCGAGCGCGCGGGCAATCAGCGTGAGCTGGCGCTCGCCGCCGCTGATCTCGGTGTAGATCCGCTCGGCCAAGTGGCCGATGCCCAGGGTCGCCAGCGCCCGCTCGGCCGCCGCGCGGTCGGCCGGGCCGGGGCTCGCGAAGGCGGGAAGCCGGCTGGCGCGGCCCATCACCACCACCTCGCGGACGGTGAAGGGGAAGAAGGCGGCGTGCGCCTGCGGCACGTAGGCGATCGTCTTCGCGATCTCGCGGCGCGGCAATTCCGACAGGTCGGTGCCGTCCAGGAGGACGCTTCCGGCGAGCGGCCGCAGCAGCCCGAGCAGGGTCTTGAACAGCGTGGTCTTGCCGCCGCCGTTCGGCCCGAGCAGGCAGAGCGTCTCGCTGCCCTCGATCGTCAAGTTGACGCCGGCGCCGACCGCGCGGGCGCCGTAGCCGAAGGCGAGGTCGCGGGCCTCCAGGATCATGCCCAGCCCCGCTTGCCCGCGGCCAGCAGCCAGAGGAAGAACGGCGCGCCGACGAGGGCCGTCAGGATGCCGAGCGGCACCTCGATGCTGGCGACCGTTCGGGCCAGGAGATCGACCGCGGTGAGGTAGCCGGCCCCGAGCAGCATCGAGGCCGGCAGCAGGCGGCGGAAGTCGGGCCCGACCAGCAGGCGGGCGACGTGCGGCACGATCAGCCCGATCCAGCCGATCACCCCCGTCACCGAGACCGCGGCGGCGGTCACCAGCGTCGCGCCGGCCACCAGGATCGGGCGGAGCCGGCGCGTCTCGAGCCCGAGCGCCCGCGCCTCCTCGTCGCCGAGGCTCATCAGGTTCACGCGCCAGCGCAGCAGCACCAGCGGGACGAGGCCGAGGCCCATCGCCGGCAGGATCGCCGCGATGTCGCCCGCGGTGACGGAGGCGAGGCTGCCGAGCAGCCAGAAGGTGATGGCGGGAAGCTGGTTGTAGGGGTCGGCGAGCACCTTGAGCAGCGAGATGCCGGCGCCGAGCAGGGCGCCGACGGCGACGCCCGCGAGCACCAGGGTCAGCACCGGATCGTGCCGGCGCACCGCGAGCCCGACGGCGTAGACGGCGCCGACCGCGGCGAGCCCGCCGGCGAAGGCGAGCCCCTGGATCGCCGCCACCGGCAGGGCGAGCACGATGCCGAGC
>NZ_BPRD01000131.1 GCF_022179745.1 Methylorubrum podarium | reverse complement strand
CGTGGCGCCGACGCCGGAGATGGAGCGCCACGATCAGCGAGTGGTAGCGCCCGACCTGCATCGGCTGCGGCAGCCCCTCGAACAGCCGCTCGCCCCCGTGCCGGATCGGGGTGGCGTGGCCGTGCAGCGGGCGGCCCGCCCGCTCGACCCGGCCGCCGAAGGCCGCGCCGATCGCCTGATGCCCGAGGCAGACGCCGAGGATCGGCACCGCGCCGGAGAGTTCGCGGATCGCGGGCAGGCTGACGCCGGCCTCCTGCGGCGTGCAGGGACCCGGCGAGATCACCACCGCCTCCGGGTTCCGGGCGCGGATGCCGGCCACGTCCAGCGCGTCGTTGCGCACGACCTCGACCGTCTCGCCCAGCTCCTCGAAGTAGCGCACCACGTTGAAGACGAAGGAATCGTAGTTGTCGACGACGAGGATCATGCGCCCGTCTCCTCGCAGGCCGCCTCGCAAGTCGGTTCGCAAGTCGGCTCGAAGGCCGCGAAGACGCGGGCCGCCTTGGTCAGCGTCTCCTCGTATTCGGGACCGGGCTCGGACAGCAGCGTCACGCCGCCGCCAGCCTGGAGCACGGCCTGCCGCTCGTCCATGAACACGGTGCGGATCGCGATCGAGGTGTCGAGCGAGCCGTCGAAGCCGAGCGCGCCGATCGCCCCGCAATAGAGCTCGCGCGCGTCGCCCTCGATCTCGGTGATGATGTCCATGGCCCTGAGCTTCGGCGCGCCGGTGATCGAGCCGCCGGGAAAGGTCTTCTCGATGAGGTCGAGGGCGTCCGCCCCCTCCCGGAGCGTGCCCGTCACCACCGAGACGAGATGGTGGATGCCGGCATAGGATTCCAGCCCGCACAGGGTCGGCACCCGCACGCTGCCCGGTTCGCACACCCGCGACAGGTCGTTGCGCAGCAGATCCACGATCATGATGTTCTCGGCCCGCTCCTTCGGGTTGCGTGCAAGCGCGGCGGCGATCGCGGCGTCGCGGGCGGGATCGGGGTCGCGGGCCACGGTGCCCTTGATCGGCCGGGTCTCGACCGCCCGCCCCTCGAGCTTGAGGAAGCGCTCCGGCGAGGAGGAGGCGACGGTGAGTCCCTCGAAATCGAGATAGGCGCCGAAGGTCGCCGGATTGGTCTCGCGAAGCCGCCGGTAGAAGGCGAAGTCATCGAAACCGGGCGGCAGGTCGGCGGCGAAGCGCTGGGCGATGTTGGCCTGATAGATGTCGCCGGCGCGGATGTAGTCGCGGACCTTTTCGACTGCAACCTCATAGCCTTCGCGGGAGAAGTTCGAGCGCCATGAGAGCTTGGCGCCGCTCCAGGTCGGCAGGGGTTCGGACGCGGCTTCGAGGAGAGCCGCGAAGCTGTCGAGCCGGTCTTGCGCGCGCGCTTCCCGAGCGTAGGGATCGGTCTCGGGAAAGCCGGTGGCGATCAGGAGGCAGGTGCGCCGGCCGTGATCGACGGCGAGCAGCGTGTCGTAGAGGTTGAAGGCACTGTCGTCGGTGAGCCCCGCCCGGCGCGCCGGGGCCGCGACCCGCTCCAGGCTCGCGCCGAGATCGTAGGCGAAGTAGCCGATCGCCGCCCCCGGAAAGGCCGGCAGGTCGGTCCGCGGGGCCAGGCGGTAGGGCGCGAGGCAGGCCCGCAGCGCCGCGATGGGCGAGCCCGGCACCGCGGCCCCGTCGAGCGTCGCGCGGGCGTCGCGGTAGCGGAACCGCCCGAACGGGTCGGCGGCCAGCACCGAGACGCGGCCGAGCGTGTCGTGCCGCATGGCGCTGTCGAGGAAGGCGAGCCCGGGCAGCCGGGCGAGCCGCGCGGCGGCCGCGACCGGGTCGATGAAGGGGATCTCGCGGGTCCAGACCATGGGTTCGGTTGCCGTGCCTCGTGCGGCGCTCTTTTCCGACCTACCCAAGGGCGCATGGCAGCCTTCCGTCAATCGCCCTCACGTTCCGGCCCCGCGGGAGAGGTATGCGCCGCATCCGGCAGTCGCTTGACAAACCGCTTCAGGATGCGATCGCAAGCCATTGTCTCATCGGTATTTTTGATAGACATCACTGCTCCTCATCCGCTCCGGCGTAGATGTCGAGCGACAGGCCGACGCCCAGCGCGCCGAGCCGGGCCAGGAGTCCGGGTTCGAACAGGTCGCCGGAATTGCCGCCCGCCATGAACCAGCCGACGAAGAACGCGACCGTGCCACCCTCCGCCCGCCACGCCAGGAACCGCTCGCCGTGCGGCGCCACCCGCTCGGCGGCGGCGGCAACCGCCTCGGCGGGCCAGCCGGTGCCCTCGCTCAGGGGGAAGGTGGCGTAGGTGTCCGCGTTGCACCCGGGCAGCGGCATACCCTTGGGACTGGTGCGCGGGGCGCCGACGTCCCAGGTCCGTCCCGGCGCGAAGGGCAGGGCCTCGCAGAGTTCGGCTGCCGGCCGGCTCGGGTGCCGGATGCGCAGGCTGATCCGGGTGCGGTCGCGGTCCATCGGTTTCCGATCGCTCCTGTTTCCGGCCACGCTCGCAACCGCGCCCCAATGCGGTTATATCGGCCCATCCACCGCCATCGATGCAGGACGCGCGGGCCTCCGTTCGGGAGGGCCGCCCCCGACGAGCCGTCATGACCGCAACCGCCTCCCCCTCGGACACCAAGGGCGCCGCCGCGCCGCGGATCTCCTTCGTGTCGCTGGGCTGTCCCAAGGCGCTCGTCGATTCCGAGCGCATCCTCACCCATCTGCGGGCGGAGGGCTACGAGCTGTCGCGCCGCCACGACGGGGCCGACGTCGTCATCGTCAACACCTGCGGCTTCCTCGATTCGGCCAAGGCCGAGTCGCTCCAGGCCATCGGCGAAGCCATGGCCGAGAACGGTCGGGTGATCGTCACCGGCTGCATGGGCGCGCAGCCCGAGGAGATCCGCGAAAAATACCCGAACCTCTTGGCCGTCACCGGCCCCCAGGCCTACGAGTCGGTGGTCGCCGCGGTGCACGAGGCGGTGCCGCCCGCCCACGACCCCTTCCTCGACCTGATCCCGCCGCAGGGGGTCAAGCTCACCCCGCGCCACTACGCCTACCTGAAGATTTCCGAGGGCTGCAACAACCGCTGCACCTTCTGCATCATCCCCTCTCTGCGCGGCGACCTCGTCAGCCGACCGGCGGGCGACGTGCTGCGCGAGGCGGAAAAGCTGGTGAAGGCCGGCGTGAAGGAGCTGCTCGTCGTCTCGCAGGACACCTCGGCCTACGGCATCGACACCCGCTACGCCACGAGCCCGTGGCGCGACCGGGAGGTGCGCGCCCGCTTCTACGACCTGGCCAAGGAACTCGGCGAGCTCGGGGCCTGGGTGCGGCTGCACTACGTCTACCCCTATCCGCATGTCGACGAGGTCATCCCGCTGATGGCCGAGGGCAAGATCCTTCCCTATCTCGACATGCCGCTCCAGCACGCGAGCCCCTCGGTGCTCAAGCGGATGCGCCGGCCCGGCAACCAGGAACGCCAACTGGAGCGCATCCGGCGCTGGCGCGAGATCTGCCCGGATCTCGCCATCCGCTCGACCTTCATCGTCGGCTTCCCCGGCGAGACCGAGGCCGAGTTCGAGGAGCTGCTCGACTGGATCCGCGAGGCCCGGCTGGAGCGGGTCGGCTGCTTCGAGTACGAGCCGGTCAAGGGCGCGCCCGCCAACGATCTCGCGGCCCTGGTGCCGCCGGAGGTGAAGGCCGAGCGCAAGCGCCGCTTCATGGAGGCGCAGGGCCTCGTCTCGCTCAAGCTGCAGCGGGCGAAGGTGGGCAAGCGCGTGCAGGTCATCATCGACGAGGCGGGGCCGAGCGTGGCGCGGGGCCGCTCCAAGGCCGACGCGCCGGAGATCGACGGCAGCGTCCACGTCGCCTCGCGCCGTCCGGTGCGGCCGGGCGACATCGTCACCGTGAAGATCGAGCGGGCCGACGCCTACGACCTGCACGGCATCGCCGTGTAGGGCGCGAACCGCCGCCCGCGCGACGCGTTGCCCCGTCACCACAGGGACAGCGAGGAAAAGATGGCGGACGAGCAGCGCGAGCAGGGCGACGGGGCCGCGATCTCGCCCAGGGATCCGGCGACGGGCAAGGTGAAGTCGCAGGCCGGCCCGATGGAGCGCGCCGGCACCGAGGCCGAGGAAGCCGCCCGCGGCAACACGGCCTCGGGGAAGAGCAAGACGGACAAGGACGACCGGTCCGCCTGACGGATCCGGGATGCGCGATTCTGGCGGGCGCGATTCTGGGGGGCGCGACGACCGCCGCTGGCCGCGCTACGGCCTGATCGGCCTCTACGGTGTCATCGGCATCGTCCATCTCGCGGCCACAGACCGGTTCCTGCCGATCATGCCGGACTGGGTGCCCGCACCGCGCCTCGTGGTGATCGTCACCGGCCTGTGCGAGATCGCGGGCGCCCTGGCGCTGTTCGTGCCGCGGCTGCGGCGGCTCGCCGGCCTCATGCTCGCGCTCTACGCGGTCTGCGTGGTCCCGGCCAACATCAAGCAGGCGGTCGAAGGCATCGCCGTGCCGCCGATCCCCGACACGTGGTGGTATCACGGCCCCCGCCTCGCGCTTCAGCCGGTGATGGTGTGGTGGGCGCTCTACGCCGTCCACGCCATCGACTGGCCTTTCGCGGTAAGACGAAAGAGCCCTGGCGCGGCAAAGCGTTAAGATTAACCTGCGACCGGCAGGGCCTTTCGCTGAGGACAACGCCCCCGACAGCGTATCCGACCGGGCTCAACCGGTGGTCTTCGGCTCACAATCCTGTCTAGGCTCGCGTCCATGCCGAAGAGCCGCGACTCGAACCGGACGAATCGCCCGCAGGACGGTGCCGCACCGCCGGAGCAGGCCGCGGTCGAGCGCGCCCTGGAGCAGGTCGTGGAGCGCCTGAAGCCGAAGGCACCGGAGCCGAAGCCGCCGCGAAAGGGCGGACCGCGGACCGAGAAGTGAGGCCCTGATCAGAGGTTTCGAAAGGACGAGTCCTTGTCAAAGGTGCAGGGCAGAGCCCTGCATGATCGGCTTCGCCGCTCCGAGGGCTCCGCCCTCGGAACCCGCCAAAGGGCCCGAGGCCCTTTGGGATCCCCGGATCCGTGAGCCTCAGGCTTTCTCGTCGCGCTTGACCGCCTGCCAGGCCGCCTCCATGGCGGGGAGGGGGGTGCCCTCCAGGGCGTGCCCCTCGGCGGCGAGCCGGGCGGCCATGGCGGTGAAGCGGCGCTCGAACTTCGCGGTGCCGCGGCGCAGGGCCTCTTCCGGATCGACGCCCGCGTGACGGGCGAGGTTGGCGACCGAGAACAGCAGGTCGCCGATCTCCTCGAACACCGCCTCCGGCTCGCCCGCGCCCAGGCTCTCCTCGACCTCATCGACCTCCTCGCGCACCTTGGCCAGAACCTCGGCCGCGTCCGGCCAGTCGAAGCCGACGGCGGCGGCGCGCTTCGAGATCCGGTCGGCCCGGGCGAGGGCGGGGAGGGCGCGGGAGACGCCGGCGAGCGGACCCGCCGCCTCGGCCTTGCCCGTTATCGCCTTCTCCGCGCGCTCCCGCGCCTTGATCCGGTCCCAGGCCGCCTTGATCGCCGCCGGATCGGTCGGCCGCCGCTCGGGCGGCAGGAACGCGCCCGACGCGTCGAAGACGTGGGGATGGCGCCGGATCAGCTTGGCGCAGATCGCCTCGGCCACGTCGTCGAAGCGGAAGGCGCCCTCCTCCTCGGCGATCCGCGCCTGGAACACGACCTGGAGCAGGAGGTCGCCGAGTTCGTCGCGCAGGTCCGCCCGGTCGCCGCGCTCGACCGCGTCGGCGACCTCGTAGGCCTCCTCGATCGTGTAGGGGACGATGCTGGCAGCGGTCTGCTCCACGTCCCAGGCGCAGCCCCGGTCCGGATCGCGCAAGCGCGCCATCAGCGTCAGCAGCCTGTCGATCGGCGCCTCGTTCATCGCTCGTCCGTCCCGCATCCCTCGCCCGGTCTCAGCCGAGCTATCGCTCATAGACCGTCCGCCGCCCGCGCGCAGCGCCGGTCCACGCGCGCTCGAGCGGAGCGGGGAGGGGCAAAGCCTGTGCAGAATTCCGATTATTCCTTTTGAAAAGAGGAGAGAAAGGCGCCGTTCGGTTTGGCGAACGCACCGCGACTCTCCCTAGGAAAGCTATCTGTTAAGGATTCTCAGGAGTCAGTTCTGCAGGTTATAGGGCAGGCGAGAAAGCCCTGATCCGCCCGTGGCTTGAGACCCCTTCGCGCATCGAACTCTGCGCGGGGACGCATCGGACTCTGCGCGATGATGCATCGAATTCTGCGCGGGAGGCGGGGGCTGGCGCATCGGATTCTGCGCGGGTCCGTACCGGATTCGGCGTGCAAAACCGGTCCGGGCGGGGGAGAGCGGGGACAAGTCCGGGGCCGAGGGGCATGCGGGGGGCGTATCGAACTCTGCGCGGGCGGATTCGGGCCGGCCGGGAGCGTATGGAGCTCTGCGTGCGCGGGGCCGCCCCTCCTCCGGCCGCGAGCGACGCGCCTGTGCAGGACTCACGAGCCCAAGCGTGGATTCCCGGGAAAACTCCGAAAGGCCACGGGACTCCGCGGAGCCGAATCGTGACAGATCGGTTGCGGCCATGAGGTCCCCGGCGATTCCGGCCGGGACCCGAGGGCGCGAGAGGCGGACGACGTGACACGCAGCGGGAGGTCTTGAGGGCACGCCATGTCGGGGCTGGAGGCCAAGATCGCTGCGATCCGCGACCCGGATCTGCTGGCGGAGCTCGAGGCGGCGCGGGGCGGGTTCCTGTTCGCGCCGATCGTCGAGCACCTGGTGTTTCGCCAGCGCGAGCGCGACACCGCC
Organism: Methylorubrum podarium; assembly: GCF_022179745.1. GTDB lineage: Bacteria > Pseudomonadota > Alphaproteobacteria > Rhizobiales > Beijerinckiaceae > Methylobacterium > Methylobacterium podarium. Next base: position 6,640 of record NZ_BPRD01000131.1, on the reverse strand, counting down.
CGGGCGCAGGCGGGGGAGGCGGCGCGCGCCCGCGAGGCCATGGGCCGCGACCGCCGCCGCCGCGACGCCGTGCGCGCGGTGATCGAGAACGAGCCGACGGGTCCCGAAAACCTCCAGCACCTGCATTCCGTGCTGGCGCTGTGCGGCCTGCCCTACCGCGATCCCGGCGACGCCCGCGACTTCGTGCGGGAATACGGCCGCAACTCGCTCAGCCTCTCGGCGGGGCGCCTCAAGAACCCGGTCACCGGCGAGATGGAGCTGCAGGGCCTGCCCTACGGCCCCAAGGCCCGGCTGGTGCTCCTGCATCTCTGCACCGAGGCGGTGCGCCAGAGGAGCCCGACCATCGAGGTCGCCGACAGCCTCTCGGGCTTCATGAAGGCGATGGGATTCGCCGTCACCGGGGGCGAGCGCGGCACCATCGGCGCGTTCAAGGAACAGCTCAACCGGCTCGCCGCCTGCTCGATGCAGATCGGCCTGTGGGACGGGGAGGGGCAGGCCTCGACCCTCAACGTTCCCCCCTTCCGCCAGCTCGAACTCTGGCGGCGGGGCGAGGACGGCCTCGTCTGGCAGCGCACCGTCTCGTTCCACCAGGACTTCTACGACAGCCTGATCCGCCACGCCCTGCCGGTTGATATCCGCGCGGCGCGGGCCTTCTCCGGCTCGGCGCGCAAGCTCGACCTCCTGTTCTGGACCGGCTATCGCCTGCGCGCCCTGCAGCGGCCCCTGCGCCTCACCTGGGACAACCTGCACCGCCAGTTCGGCGCCGAGAACGCCAGCCTGCGCAGCTTCCGCCAGGCCTTCAAGGCGGATCTCGCCGGCCTGCTGGAGGTGTTCCCGCGGCTGCGGATCGATCTCGACGAGGGCGGGATGCTGCTCCACCCGGCCGATCCCGGCAGCCTGCTGGTGCCCCCCAAAGCCGCCCGCACCGCGCGCGCGGCGGCCCGCGCCTGACGGAATTTTCCCTCGGCGTTTTGGTCTATGGAATATTCCATCGGCGGCCCCGACGTGATCGGCAACATAAGGAATATTCCACCTCAGGGAATGGACCGGTCTCCTTCCAGCTCCTCATGAGACCGCATTTCAGGAGATATGCCGAGTGCTTCGTTCTCTTCTCCATCATCGCGAGGCGTGTTCCGAAATGGAATATACGGATGGAATAGAAAAGGCTCGCCAGCTCTTCCATTCCGTGCCATCCTCCGTTCCGAACCCTTTTCCCTCTTGGGAACGAGCGACCGGAATTTCTCGCATGGTCCTGTCGGAAGCCGAGGCCCTGGCGCGGCTGGAGGCGCTGCGGCGGCAGCGTGACGCGATCGAGCGGCAGATCGCCGATCTCCTCCTATACCTCGATCTCGGCCGCCGCCTCGGCGGCCCGGCCCCTTCCGCCGGGCCGGCCGAGGCCGAGCGCGCGGCGGCGCCCGTCCCCACCCCCGATCCGCAACCCGTGCCGCACCCCGCGCCGCAGCCGGTTCGGGTGCCGGCCGCCACGCCTCCGGCTCCCCCCGCCCCTGGGCGCGAGGGGGTGCCCGCGCCGGCCGCCGCCGCGCCGGTCGAGGGCGATGCCGGCCTGTCGGAGACGGTGCTCGCCCGCCGCTACGGGCGGGCGGTGATCGAGGCGGCGCTCGCCGTCCTGGAAGAGGCGGGCCGCCCGCTGCATGCCGGCGAGATCCTGGCGCGGATCACCGAGCAGGGGTTTTCCCTGCCGGGGCAGGATCCGGTGGCGGCGCTCAACACCCGGCTCTGGAAGCGCTCCGGCCCCGGCGGCCCGCTCAAGCGCCTGGGCGAGGCCGTCTACGCCCCGGCCGACGCGGAGGAGGGATAGGCGCCTTCGCCGTTATTGAGAGGGCATTGCATGGCCGATCCGGCGCGCGACCTGGCCGGGCTGGCGAAGCTCCGGATCGGTTCGACTTGGCCCATGAGACGAAGGAGGAAGCTGCACAGCGATCGCTTGACCGTTGTGCAGCCTCCGATTGTAAATGCCTTGTCCGGCGATGGCTGCCGGATACCACAGAGGAGGACGAGATGATCATCATCTCGGTCACTCTGCGGTGGAGGGATTGGCGACTGATCCTCGCCATCACCTTCTAGCCCGCAGGGGACCGGGCGGGGGTCCAAACCTCGTCCGGTTCCCAACGCGAAAGATAGCGTTCGCGACGACCAGCGACAATTGGCTCGTCGCTTCTTTTCCCTCAGCGCGAGGCGGTGACGGAGCCGGTCGATTCCGGGATGTCGCGCCGGTCCAGGCCCAGCGCCGTGCCGGGCGGATGGGCCTGGGTGAAGGCGCTGCCGTCGCGCGCCAGGGCCTCGCCGTGGGCGAACAGCGCCTTCATGTAGGGCTGGTCGAAGGGCTTCTCCGAGGTCTTGGCGAAGCGCCCGTCGATCAGGGCGATCCGCAGGTCGAGGCCGGTGCGCGCGGCATAGGCCTTGGAGAGCGCGAGCGCCGCGCGGGTCTGCGCCTTGATCGCCGCCGACATCGTGCGGCCAAGCACCGAGAGCGTGGTGCGCGAGGCCATCTGGAATTCCGGTTCGAGCCGGTTGTTGACGACGAGGTAGACCCGGTTCGTCGGCAGGCGCAGCCGCGCCTCCCCGTCCAGGGCGGCGGCCGGCGCGAGGTAGAACGGGGCCATCGCCCCGCCGTCGTCGTGCAGCTCCGCGAAGGATTTGGTCTTCTCGCCGCCTTTGGCGCCCTCCTTGGCCCCCACCTTCGCTTCGGCGGGGATCGCCACCGGCGGGAAGACGCCGGGCACCGCCGTCGAGGCGAGCACGATCTGGCGGAACAGGGCGAGCGCCCGCGGATCGCCCGTCTCGGCGTTGCGCTGGGCGATGGCGCCCATGTCCCACAGTACCGGCCGCTCGCTGTCGATCTGGGTCGTGGCGATCAACAGGCGGCGGCCCTTGGCGTGCTCGGCCGCCACGGCCTTGAGCAGGGCCGGCGTCACCGCCCGCCCGATCCGCTCCTTGAGCGGCCAGGTATCGGTCAGCGAATCCTGGGTTCCGCCGAACTCGAACACGTCGGCCGCCGAGATCTCGGTGTAGTTCTCGCGCAGCGCCGCGTCGGCCCTGGGGCCGAGGGTCGGCGCCGCGAAGGCGAAGGGTGCGATCAGCGCGCCGGTCGAGACGCCGGTGATCACGCCGAAGGCGGGGCGGTCGCCGCGCTCGGACCAGCCGGACAGCAGCCCGGCGGCGAAGGCGCCGTTCTCGCCGCCGCCGGAGAGCACCAGCCAGGGGTCGGAGGCGCGCGGCGCCCCGTCGATCAGGGCCTGGAACGCGCTCACGTCGTCGCCCGCGATCCGCACCGAGGCCGGCAGGCCCTCGGGACGCGCGGTCGCGGCCTGGGCGGCGGTGTAGTCCGGCCGCTCGTCGGCGGCCTTCTTCGCCGCCGGTCCGGCCATGGCCCCCTGCGACAGGGCGAGGGCGACCAGCGCGAGGGCCAGCGGCCGAGCGGTCCGGGTCCCGGGCGACGGACGCTCGCGCAGGATCGGTTCGTTGAACAGTTTCGGCATCGACGCACGTCTCCCGACGGTGTTCGACAGCCCGCCTCGGCCAAAAAACACGGGCCGCGGCGGTCCGTTCCGTCCTGCCGGCCCGGCGCCGAATGCTTCGCCGGGCAAGCTTTGCCGTTCCACGCGACCCGCGATCACGCCGCGAAAGGCCCTGGAAGGGCCCTGATCATGTCTCGGCACCCGGACAGGAGACGCGAAGACGCCGAAAATCTCGATGAATACGCCCGAATCCTCGGGAATCGTCGTCCGATTCGGATCGCGGCGCAATTGCCGCTTTCGGATACTCCACCGACGGAGACATGCGCGAGCCGTGCGCGGGCGCACGAGCCGCCGGGCCGCGAGGGGGGCGCGGACCGGCGGCGAGGGCAGGACCAAGGTCGGCTTTACGCCGGGGGGCGGCGTGCTCTACCCCCGAGGCACAAGCAAGGGCACGAGCGTAAGCTGAAGGTAAACGCCAAGGCCCTTCGCCGAGGCCCTGTACGACGCCGGAGACCGAGAGCCGATGAAACTGCCGCGCCGCTTCTTCCAGCCGCTCGCCGCGGGTGCGCCCGAGCCGTTCCGCGAAGTGCCGATCAAGCTTGAACGGATGATCCACTTCGTTCCGCCCCACAACGAGAAGGTCCGCGCCCGCGTGCCCGACCTCGCCAAGACGGTCGACGTGGTGCTCGGCAACCTGGAGGACGCGGTCCCCGCCGACCAGAAGGAGGCGGCGCGCAACGGCTTCGTCGCGATGGCCAAGGCCACCGACTTCGCCGCCTCCGGCACCGGGCTGTGGACCCGCATCAATGCCCTGAACTCGCCCTGGATCCTCGACGACCTGTTCACCCTCGTCGCCGAGGTCGGCGACAAGCTCGACGTGGTGATGGTGCCCAAGGTCGAGGGGCCCTGGGACATCCACTACATCGACCAGCTGCTCGCCCAGCTCGAGGCGCGCCATCACGTCAGGAAGCCGATCCTCGTCCACGCCATCCTCGAGACGGCGGAGGGCGTGGCCAACGTCGATGCCATCGCCTGCGCCTCGCCCCGCATGCACGGCATGAGCCTCGGCCCCGCCGACCTCGCGGCGTCCCGCGGCATGAAGACCACCCGCGTCGGCGGCGGCCACCCGGATTACCGCGTGCTCTCCGATCCGAAGGGGGACGCCGAGCGGTCCTCCGCCCAGCAGGACCTGTGGCACTACACGATCGCCCGGATGGTCGATGCCTGCATGGCCAACGGCATCAAGGCGTTCTACGGCCCGTTCGGCGACTTCTCCGATTCGGCGGCCTGCGAGGTGCAGTTCCGCAACGCCTTCCTGATGGGCTGCGCCGGCGCCTGGACCCTGCATCCGAGCCAGGTCGCGCTCGCCAAGACCGTGTTCGCCCCCGACCCGGCGGAGGTGAACTTCGCCGCCCGCATCGTCGAGGCGATGCCCGACGGCACCGGCGCGGTGATGATCGACGGCAAGATGCAGGACGACGCCACCTGGAAGCAGGCCAAGGTCATCGTCGACCTCGCCCGCCTCGTGGCGGAGAAGGACCCGGATCTCGCCAAGGTCTACAATCTGCCCTGATCGTCGCGCAGAGTGGCCGCGCGTTGGAACGGAAGGGGCGCGAGGCCTATCTATCGGTCATGACCCAGACCAGCATGAGAACCGCCAAGTTCGGCCTCGGGGCGGTGGTCCGGCACCGGATCTACCCGTTCCGGGGCGTGGTGTTCGACGTCGATCCGGAATTCGCCAACACCGAGGAATGGTGGCTCGCGATTCCGGAGGAGGTCCGGCCGCGCAAGGACCAGCCCTTCTACCACCTGCTCGCCGAGAACGCGGACAGCGAGTACGTCGCCTACGTCTCCGAGCAGAACCTCGTGCCCGACACCTCCGGCGAAGCCCTGCGCCATGCCGGCATCCCCGAGGTGTTCGAGCGCAGCGCCGACGGCGCCTACCGCATGCGGATCGGCCACGCGAACTGACCGGTCCCGCAGGGCGCACCCTCCCCGCGGCCGGGCCGGGCGTGGGGCGGGTGTTCGTTGCCCGAGATCGACGTCCAAGATCGACGTCAAGATCGACGCGTCGCCTCGACCGTTGAGGTTCGGCTCCCGGCAGAAGACGATACCGGAACGAGGCTCGAGCGTGTCGCCGGCAACGGTGCGGCCGGGGTGAGGGACCGCGGAGCCGGGCCGCGGAACGCTTTGTTCAACCGCCGATGCTATCGGATCGCGTCACCTCACCGTTGCGCGGGGCCCGGATCACCATGGATGTGGTCACCATGCTGCTCATGAGCCTCGCGGCGGCCGCGGCGGCCGCGGGCTTTCTCCTGTTCGAGTGGCGCATCCTTCGCAGCGGCGCGCTGCTCTTCTGGAGCGCGGGATTTTCCACGATCGTCGTCGGCTGCGGGCTCTCGCCGCTGCGCTCCGCCTCCTTCCTCCTCGGCGTCTGGTTCGCGAACGGCCTCCTGGTCGTCGCCCACCTCGCCTTCCTGTACGGCACGGCGCGCTTCACCGGGCGCCGGATCGGGCCGCTCTGGTGGGGGCTGCTCCTGCCCTGGGCCGGGTTGCTGCTCCTGCCGCCCGGTCTCGATCCCACCCCGGCCTTCGCCATGACGAACAGCGCGCTCGTCGCCGTCGCGGCGGTCAAGGCGGCCCATCTCCTCCTGGCCCGGGGCGGGGCGCCGTTTTCCGACCGCACGGCCGCCTCGGACGGGCTCGGCGCCGTCTTCCTCGTCCACGGCGCCTTCTACGGCCTCAAGGCGCTGCTCGTGCCCCTGCCCGGCGCCTTCGTCAGCCTCGTCGGCTTCAAGGGGATCATGATCCAGGTCTCCCTGTTTGAGGGCATCCTGGTCGAGATGCTGCTCGCCCTGCTGATGGCCGCCGCCGTGCGCCGCCGCCGCGAGGAGGCGATGGCGGCGCTCGCCGAGCGCGATCCCCTCACCGGCGCCTTCAACCGCCGCGCCTTCGAGAGCCGCGCCGCGGCGGCGCTGCGCGAGACGGCCGCCCGGCGCCAGCCCGGCGCCCTGCTGCTGCTCGATGTCGATCGGTTCAAGGCGATCAACGACGGCTTCGGCCACGCCGCCGGCGACCGCATCCTCGTGGCGCTCACCGGCGTGCTCGACGCCTGCCTGCCGCGGACCGCGATTCCGGCCCGGCTCGGCGGGGACGAGTTC
>NZ_BPRD01000130.1 GCF_022179745.1 Methylorubrum podarium | reverse complement strand
CAGGATCGCCCGGGCGATGGCGATGCGCTGGCGCTGGCCGCCCGAGAGCTTCACGCCGCGGTCGCCGACGATGGTGTCGAAGCCCTCCGGCAGGGCCTGGATGAAGTCGGTGCAGTGGGCGGCCTCGGCGGCCTTCCAGACCTCCTCGTCGGTCGCGTCGGGCCGGCCGTAGCGGATGTTCTCCCGCAGGGAGCGGTGGAACATCGAGACGTCCTGCGGCACCACCGTGATCGCCTCGCGCAACGATTCCTGCGTGACGCGGGTGATGTCCTGCCCGTTGATGAGGATGCGCCCGCCCTGCACCTCGTAGAAGCGCTGGATCAGCGAGAACAGGGTCGACTTGCCGCCGCCCGACTTGCCGACCAGCCCCACGGTCTGCCCCGGGGGGATGAGCAGGTCGAAATCCGAGAAGACGGCGCGCCCGTCGGGATAGCTGAAGGCCACGTGGTCGAAATGCATCTCGGCGCCGGTCTGGCCGACGAGCGTCTCCGCCTCCGGGTGATCGACGAGTTCGTGCGGCTGCAGCAGGGTGTGCAGCGCCTCCGACAGGCGGGCGGTGTGCTGGGTCGCGTCCACCAACGCCACGGCGAGGTCGCGGGTCGCGGCGAGGATGCGGATGCCGAGGGTGCAGACCAGCACGACCTGACCGGTGGTCGCCTGACCGGCCTCCCACATCTTGATCGACCAGTAGAGCAGGCCGAGGATCGAGAGCACGGTGAGGATGGCGTGGGTGATGCGCAGCTTCTCGAGGTAGAGGAGCGAGGAGCGGCGCGCCCGCATCTCGGTGCCGATGGTGCCGTCGAAGCGCACGAATTCGCGGTTGAAGGCGGAGAAGGCGCGCACCAGCGGCATGTTGCCGACGAGGTCGACCATCTCGCCGTCGACGCTGGCCGCCTTGGCGGCGAAGTCGTGGTGGAGCGGCTTGCCGGCCGAGGCCATCTTGAACATCAGCAACACGACCGCGGCGAAGATGCCGGCGAGCACGAGCGCCATCGTCATGTTCACGGTGCCGATGTAGATGATCGACAGCGTGGCCGCCACGCAGGGCGGCATCACGTTGAACGTGAACATGTTCTCGACGGTGAAGATCGCGTTCGAGGTCGCGGTGATGCGCGAGGCCAGCGTGCCCGGCTGCCGGTCGGCGAAGAACGAGGGCGCGTGGCCCGTCATGTGGCGGAAGAGGTCGCGGCGGATGTCGCCGGTCACGCCGACGAAGGTGAAGGCGCCGACCAGGGCCGCCACGCGCCAGAGCATGTTGTCGGCGGCGATGAAGGCGATCAGCAGGGCGAGCGCCGACCAGACCTGACCGGCGCTCGGACCCTTGCCGAGGGCATCGACCACCCCCTTCAGCGCGTAATCGGTCGAGACCGAGAAGGTCACGGCACCGAGCACGGCGAACAGGATCACGAGGTGCGGGACGATCCGGCGCTTGAGATAGCGCCCGACGAAGGCCCCCGGTCTGTTGGCGTATTGGCAGAGATCTTCCATCGCGATCGTCAGTCCCGATTCGATCAGACCCGCTGGGCGCCGATTGTGGTTTGAGGGCGCAGGGAAGGCCCTTTAACCGCAACGCGAAGCGTCGCCTTATGTTTCAAGCGCGCGCAGCTTTCCGCCGGATAGCGGAGCGAAGATGAACCTGGCTTAAGCGGATGTGCGACGCGAAACGATTCCAACCGCGTCGGCTCGCGCAGGTCAAGACGGCTCGCGTGCCTCGTCCCCGTCCCTGCGCCGCGTCTCGGGCATGATCAGCAGGACGAGGGCCAAGCCGACGGCGCCGACGACGGCGAGTCCCAGGAACGCCGTCTGGCTGCCGAGCTCGTCGGCCATGAAGCCGGCCAAAGCCGTCGAGAGGGCCGCGCCGATGCCCATGCCGGTGCCGACCGCGCCGAGCGCGGTGTTGAAGCGGCCGGTGCCGCGGGTGACGTCGGAGACGATCAGCGGAACCATGACGCCGAGGACGGAGGCCGAGATCCCGTCGAAGACCTGGATCGCCACCATCCAGTAGGGATCGTTCACGAAGGCGAAGAGCAGGCCGCGGACGGGGAGCGCCGCGAAACCGATCACGAGCAGCGGCTTGCGTCCCCAGCTCTGGGCGAGGCGCCCGACGAAGGGGGCGGTGAGGGCGAGCACCGCCTGCGGGACCATGATGCAGGCAGCCACCAGCGCCGTGGCGGTCTCGCTGGCGCGCAGCGTCATGACGCTGCCGACCAGCGGCAGCATCGCGGCGTTGGCCAGGAAGAACAGCACCATGCAGGCGGCGAAGCACAGCAGCGCCCGGTTCTTCAGGAGTACCGCGACGCCGCCGGCCTCCCGCGGTTCCGGCTCGTGGGCCGCCGCCCGGGCCTTGGCGGCCTCCGCGGCGCGCCCGGACGGGATGAAGGAGAGCGAGACCAGGGCCGGGATCACGAGGAGCCCGGCGAGGTAGAACACTGCGTTGTTCGACAGGTAGTAGCCGATCGCGCCCATGCCGGCGGCACCGAGCGCGTTGCCGATCGCGGAGAAGCTCGCGTTGCGCCCCAGCCGCTCGCCGGCCCGGGCATGGCCGACGAGGCCGATGGAGATCGCGGCGATCGCCGGCGTCAGCACGCAGCTCGCCGCCGAGTGGATCGCCATGGCAAGCATGACGACGAGGTAGGTGGGGAGCGCGGCGAGCATCACCGCGCTCGCCCCGACCCAGAAGGCCGAGAACCCGGCGGCGAAGCGCTTCGAGCGGGAGGCGTCGACGAAGGCGCCGCCGGGCATCTGCCCGAGGAGGCTCACGAGGCTGCCGACGGTCAGGGCGAGGCCGATATCGGACTGCGTCCACTTCTGCTGGGTGAAGTAGACGGCCAGGAATGGCCCGAACCCGGTCTGCAGGTTGGCGATGAAGAACGTGAACGCGTCGAGACCGTAGGTCGCGCGGCGCGACGGCCCGGTCGGCCCAGCCGGGCCCGACGCCGGCTCGCTCGGCCGGCCCGACCGGCGCAGCGGACGGGCCCCGCCGCGCTCGCGGAGGTCGGTGCGATGCGTGTCGCGCTCGCGCGCCGGATGCGCGCGCCGTTCCGTCACCGGGATTGCCGTCATTTGTCCGGCGACTTCTCCTGCGGCCGGTCAGGGGCCTTGTCGGACGGGGCGGCGGCCTTCTCGGCGGTGGCGGAGGCGTCGCCTTCCGTCGGCTGGACCGGGGCGCCGGGACTGGTGGCGCCGAGGACGACGATGGGCTCGCCGGACTTGTACTCCGGCGAGACCCGCACTTGGTTGCGATTGAGCTGGAGCGTGAGGCGGCCGACCTTACCCTCTGTGCTGAACTTCAGGACGCGCCAATCCACCGCGATCTTGCGCGAGCCGACGCCGAGAAAGCCGCCGAAATCGATCACGGCGGCGCGGGGACGGCCTTCGCGGTCGACGATGACGTCGATGATCCGGCCGAGGTCGTCGCCGTTCATGGCGCGCACGCTCTTGCCGAGCAGGCTCTCGTAGTCCTGGGTATCGAACACCACGGCCGGGGTGCCGCCGCCCTGGGACGGCGACGCGGCGCCGTTGGCGGGTGCCGCCGGCGCGGCGGGCGCCGTCGCGGGTGCCGTCGCGGGCGCTGCGGCGGGGGGCGAAGCGGCCGCGGGAGGCGATGTGGTCTCGCCGGGGGTCCCCGACGAGCCGTCCGCGGCCATGGCCGCCGTGGCGAGGAGGACGATCGCCGGTGTCACGATCGGCCGGATCAGTCTGCGCACCCCTGTACCTCTCGACAGTCTGGGAAAGTCCGCGTGCCGGCCGCGACGGGCCGGCCGCTGAACGGACGGTATGGGGCGGGCGGACGCATCGTCCATGCCCGGCAACCACGGCGAAGTTGTGGATGGGTGCGAAAAGTCGATCCGGCCGCCTCGATCCCGGCGGGGATGGATGGCTCGCGGCGGGGGCGCCGTCGCGCCGCGAGGCCGCCTCCGGCCCGCGGCAACGGGGTGGACACGGGCACGCCCCGTCTGGTTTTCGCCAAAACCCTGCCTTAGACGGATGCAGGAGATCTTAACGTTGCCGCCCCCTGGCCGTTCTCTCGTCCGGGCCTCCGTCGGAGTCCGGATGGGCCGAGTTCGTGGCCGGGGACGGCGGGTACGAGGACAAGACATTCATGTTTCACCCGTCGAGACTCTGCGCCGCGGCGCTCCTTGCGACGAGCCTCGGTGGCTGCCAAGCCCTCGGCGGCGGCGGCGGCGTGATGCCGGAATCCGATGTCGGCCCGCCGCCTTCCGCCCGCGGCACGCTGCCCGGCCGCCCCCTGCGCAGCGCCCAGACCGACGAGGACGGCCGTCCCCTCGCGGCCGCGCCGACCCGCGTCCTGGAACTGCCGAAGAACATCCGCGGCCAGACCCGCACCGCCGACGAAGGCCCGCGCCGGATCCGCCGGGAGGAGATCGACGGCGAGCCGACGACGCGGACCAGTTCCGGCGGCCTCGCCCCCCAGATGGGTTCGGGCGGCAGCGTCGGCCTCGGCGGCAAGTTCTAAACCCCCGATCCGCGGATCGGGCATCTCGCGAAGCGCGGCGTCGGCGGCTCAGGCCGTCGGCACCTTCCTCCCGCCCCAGTGGTCGTCGAGGCGCCCGCCGTAGCCCGGATCGGAGAACGGGTCCTCGCCGGGCCCGTGCGTCGGCGCGCCTTCGAGGTCGGCGGGGTCGATATCGACCACGTAGCCGCCGAGTTCGACCGAGTAGGTCAGGGCGTTCCACGGCAGCGGATGGTAGGTCTCGCCGAAGCCCAGGAAGCCGCCGAACGACAGCACGGCGTAGGCGACCTGTCCCGACACCTTGTCGACCATGAAATTGTAGACGCTGCCGAGGTGACGGCCGGTCCCGTCATAGACCGGCGTGCCCTCGACCTTGTCGGAGGCGATCAGCCGGGGGGTCTCGTCGGTCGCCACGCCCTCGCCGGAAGCGGGGTCCAGTTCGAGCGTTCCCGGCTTTCGATAGGCCCGCTCCTCGGGCAGATCCGTCGGCATCCAAGTCTCCCGCATGTCCTTGATCGGGCCCCGACGGGCCTGCGATCGAAGAGATCTTCTTGAATGCGATGCGGCAGGCGCGGTTCCCGTCACGGGGCGGCACGCGCGGCGTGAACGGCGGGCGTGAGCGCCCGCATCCGGCCCGATCGGTCCGAAAAACCCCTCCTGGGGCGGATTGGGCTGCGGAAAGGCCCGCTGATCTGTGGATGGACGGCGCAGCGGTGCCGTTCTCCACTTGGAACGGGCGCGGCACCGCTTAGTTGTTGCTCCTCAGTGGCCCGATGCCCCTTGGTGATGCCCTCGGGCCCGGGACACGAATCTGCCGGTCCGCAGGACGGAGGGAAACCATGGCTACCAAGACGACGGAGAAGAAGGCGGCTGCGCCCAAGAGTGCCCCGAAGAAGGAGACCGCCACCAAGGCCGCCTCCGGCACCAAGCCCAACGCGCTTCAGCAGCCCCTGAAGCCGTCTCCCGAACTCGCCGCCATCGTCGGCGACAAGCCCCTGCCGCGCGGCGAGGTCGTCAGCAAGGTGTGGGAGCACATCAAGAAGCACAACCTCCAGAATCCGGAGAACAAGCGCGAGATCGTCGCCGACGACAAGCTCAAGAAGATCTTCGGCAAGGACAAGTGCTCGATGTTCGAGATGAACAAGCATCTCGCGGCGCACCTGAAGTCCTGATCTCGGAAAGCCGTTCGCGGGCCGTCCCTCGGAGTACGGAACCGGTCAGACCGGTCCGTACGTCCGGCGGGCTCGGGAGCGGTCAGCCTCAGGCGATGCCGCGCAGCACGCCGCCATCGACCCGCAGGGCCGCCCCCGTGGTGGCGCTCGCGGCGGGCGTGCAGAGATAGGCCACCATGTTGGCCACCTCCTCCGGCTGCGCGAGGCGTTTCAGGAGCGAGGTCGGCCGGTTCTCGGCGATGAAGGCACGGCCCTTTGTCTCCAGGTCGCCCTCGCCGGCGCCCATCGATTCCAGGAAATCCACCACGCCCTCGGTCATGGTCGGGCCGGGCAGGACGCTGTTGACGGTGACGCCGCTACCGCCCACCGTCTCGGCGAGACCGCGGGAGACGGCGAGCTGCGCCGTCTTCGTCATGCCGTAATGGACCATCTCCGGCGGGATGTTGACGCCCGACTCGCTGGCGATGAACACGATCCGCCCCCAGCCGCGCTCGACCATCGCGGGACCGTAGGCGCGGGCGAGACGGATGCCGCTCATCACGTTCACCTCGAAGAAGCGGCGCCACTCGGCATCCGCGATCTCGAAGAACGGCTTCGGCTCGAAGATGCCGGCATTGTTGACGAGGATGTCGACCCGCGGCAGGGCGGCGACGAGTTCGGCCGCGCCCTCCTCGGTGCCGACGTCGCCGATGCCGGCGATGAACTCTCCCTCCGGCACCTCGCCGCGCAGGCGTTCGATGGCCGCGTCCACCCGCTCGGCGGTGCGGCCGTTGACGGCGACGTAGGCGCCGAGCCGGCCGAGTTCGCGAGCGATCGCGTAGCCGATGCCGCCGGTCGAGCCGGTGACCAGGGCGCTGCGCCCTTTCAGATCGATGTCCATTCTCCGCCTCCGCTCATGGCGATCCGTCCTGTCGAAGCCACAACGCGTGACCGGCGGCTTGGTGCTAGCCGCGGATTCGGGGTCAGGGTCCCGTCCGCCGCAGGCCGCTCGCCAGGGCGCCGGTCAGCGCCAGGGCGACGGCGCACCAGAGCGTGACGGCGAAGGCGCCCACCGGGCCGCCGGGGATCAGGCCGAACAGCACGGCGACCAGTGCCGCGCCCAGCGACTGACCGACGAGCCGCGCGCTCGCCTGCATGCCGCTGGCGCCGCCGCTGCGCTCCCGCGGGGCGCTAATGATGATCACCTTGTTGTTGGGCGACTGGAACAGCCCGAAGCCGACGCCCGAGAGCGTCAGCCGCCAGACGACGTCGAGGGTCGTGGGCGCTTCCGGCAGGAGGGCGAGGGCCGCCATCCCCGCCGCCAGGAGGACGAGGCCGAGGCTGCCGAGCAGCCCCGGCGCCACGCGGTCGGCGAGCCGCCCGGCGAAGGGCGACATCGCTGCGATGGCGAGCGGCCAGGGAGTCATCAGGAAGCCGGTGCGGGTCTCCGAGAAGCCGAGCCCGTCGTGGAAGTAGAAGGGCAGGGCGATGTAGGCGATCATCTGCGCCGCGAAGGAGCAGACCGAGGCCACCATCGACAGGGCGAAGGCCGGGATCCGCAGCAGGTCGAGGGGCAGGAGCGGCGTCGCGAGCCGGATCTGGCTGCGCACGAAGACGAGGCCGATCGCGATCGAGGCGACGATCGCCGCCGCGGCGAGCCGGCGGCCCTCCGGATCGGCGAGGCCGTCGAGCCCGACGATCAGCAGGCCGATGGTGAGGGCGTTGAGACCCGCGCTGCGCAGGTCGAAGCGGCGGGCGGAGCGGGGCGTGTGCGGCAGCGTGCGGAGGCCGACCGCCAGGGCCACGATCCCGACCGGCAGGTTGACGAGGAACAGCCAGGGCCAGGCCGCGACCGAGAGGATCGCGGCGGCGACCGTCGGCCCGGCGGCGGAGGCCATCGCCACGACGAGCGCCACGTTGCCGACCCCGCACCCGATCAGCCGGTGCGGATAGATGAAGCGCACGAGCGCGATGTTGACGCTCATGATCCCGGCCGCGCCGAGCCCCTGGGCGACCCGCGCGGCGGTGAGGCCCGCAAGGTTCGGAGCCACCGCGCAGGCGAGCGAGGCCGCGGTGAAGACGGCGAGCCCGGCGAGATAGACCCGGCGGTAGCCCCAGATCTCGCCGAGCGTCGCCAGCGGCAGCAGGGTTGCGGTGACCGCGATCTGGTAGGCGCTGACGACGAAGATCGCGTCCGAGGCCGGCACGTCGAGGTCACGGGCGATCACCGGCAGAGCGACGTTGACGATCGCTCCGTCGAGCACCGCCATGGCGATGGCAAGCGACATGGCGGAGAGCGCCAGGAGCCGCTCCCGCGGCGGCAGCCCGTCGCCGCCCGCCTCTCCCGTTTTCCGTGCCGTCACCGTCCACCATCCGGAGCTTGCAGGCCGCCGATCCGCCCTATCTGTCCCTCACCGGACGATGCCCGCGCTTCGGCACGGGCCCGTCGTCGGGGCAGAGCCCGAGCCGACCGCGCACCGTTCTGCGACTGTCTCGTCCGTTTCTGAAAGCCGGCCACCGGAGAGCGAAGTGTCCATGCGTGCCCACTCGATCCTTGCGCCCTGCCTCGCACTCTGCCTCGCGCCGCTGCTGGCCCTGACACCGGCTGCCGCCCTTGCCCAGGAGCAGACGCCCCTCGGCATCGGCCTCGAAGGCTTCGCCTATCCCTTTCCGGTGCGGTTCCTGCCCCTGACGCGCGACGGCGAAGCCCAGCGCCTCGCCTACATGGATGTGCCGCCCGCCGACAACGCCAACGGACGCACGGTGCTGCTGCTGCACGGGCGCAACTTCCCTTCGAGCTACTGGGAGCCGGTGATCCGCGCCCTCTCGAACGCGGGCTTCCGGGTGATCGTCCCCGACCAGCTCGGCTTCGGCAAGTCGTCGAAGCCGGTCGGCGCCTTCACCTTCGACCGGATGGCCGCCGACACGATCGCGCTCGCCGACAGCCTCAAGGTCCCGCGCTTCGACATCGTGGCCCATTCCATGGGCGGGATGCTCGCGGTGCGGCTCGCCCGAAGCTACCCGCAGCGGGTCAACAGCCTCGTGCTGGAGGCCCCGATCGGGCTGGAGGATTACCGCTTCACCGTCCCGCCGGTCTCCGACGAGACGCTTCTCGCCCGCGAGGGCGATCTCAGCGCCGACGCCTACCGCAAGCAGCTGATGACGAGCTACGCGCTCTCGATTCCGGCCGCGGCGATCGAGCCGTTCGTCTCGATCCGCGAGCGGGTGAAGGGCTCGGGCGAGTATCCGCGCTGGCTCAAGTCCTTCGTGAACTCCTACCAGATGATCTGGGGCCAGCCGGTCGTCCACGAGATCCCGCTGGTGAAGGCGCCGACCCTGTTCATCATGGGCGCCAACGACCACAACGCCCCCGGCAAGGGCTTCGCCCCGGCGGAGATGCGCTCCGGCATGGGCGACAACACCGGGCATGCCCGCGCGCTCGCCGGCCGGATGCCGAACGGCAAGGCGGAGGTCATCAACAATGTCGGCCACCTCGTCCACATGGAGGCGACCGAGATGTTCAACACGCTGACGCTGGAATTCCTCAACACGCATTGACGCACGCATCGAGGCCCAGCGCGCTCCCCCGAGACGGGGGACGAGGCGGCAATCGGGAGACGATCCATGGATGTCGGTTTCATCGGGCTCGGACGCATGGGCCGGGCCATGGCGGCGCGGCTCGTCGCGGCGGGGCACCGGGTGCGGGTGTGGAACCGCTCGCCCGAGGCGGCGAGGTCGGTCGAGGGCGCCGAGCCCGTGGAAAGCGCCGCCGAGGCCTTTTCCGGGGATGCCGCGATCACCATGCTCGCCGACGACGCCGCCCTGCGCGCCGTGACGATCGAGGGCGGACTGCTCGATTCCGGCCGGCGGCCGGGCGTCCATGTCGGCATGTCCACGATCTCGGTGGCGCTCGCCAAGGAGTTGGCGGCGGTCCACGAACGGGCCGGAGTCGCTTACATCTCCGCCCCGGTCTTCGGCCGGCCGGACGCGGCGGATAAGGGTGCGCTCAACATCATCGCCGCCGGAGACGATGCGGCGATCACGCGGGTCCAGCCGCTGTTCGACGCCATGGGCACCAAGACTTGGCGCTTCGGCACGGAGCCGGAGAAGGCCAACGCCGTCAAGCTCGCGGGCAACTTCATGCTGGTCGCGGCCATCGAGGCGATGGGCGAGGCCGCGGCCTTCGCCGAGGGGCACGGCGTCGCCGGGGCCGACCTGCTGGAGATGCTCACCGGCACCCTGTTCGCCGCGCCGGTCTACAAGAATTACAGCGCGATGATCATGGAGGGCCGTTACGAGCCGCCGGGCTTCACCGTCCGGCTCGGCCTCAAGGACGTCCGCCTCGCGCTGGCCGCGGGGGAAGCGTCCAACGTGCCGATGCCGTTCGCCAGCGTGTTGCGCGACAATCTCCTCGACGCCATCGCCCACGGCGACGGCGACATCGACTTGGCCGGGCTCGCCACGGTGGCCGCCCGGCGCAGCGGCCGCTGAGCCGCATCGTCAGGGCAGCCTCACGATGGCCCTGAGCGAGCTGCTGGCCGTCCTCGCGCCGCCGTCCCATCCGCGGGAGGCCGGCGGCACCCCGTGGCCGGAGGTCGAGCGCCGGCTCTCGACGGCGCTGCCGACCGACTACAAGAGCTTCATCGAGACCTACGGCACGGGCCGGATCGCCGACTTCCTCGTCGTGCTCAATCCGTTCACGGCGAACCGCGACATCGACCTGATCGATCACGCCCTGCACGATCCCGAGGGGATGTCGCTCCTGAAGGACGAGCATCCCGGCCACGACCGGTTCGACCGCTTCCCCGTGGCCGGCGGCATCCTGCCCTTCGCGATCACCGACAACGGCGACACCTTCTACTGGAGGACGGCGCCGTCGCCCGATCGCTGGCCGGTTCTCGTCTACGAGTCGCGCGGGCCGGATCACGATCTGTTCGACGGGCCGATGACGACGGTCCTGGCGGCCCTGCTCAGCGGCGCGGTGAGATCCCGGATCTTTCCGTCCGGCTTTCCGGGCCCTGCGCCGTCCTTCGTTCCGGCGTGACCGCGACACGGAGCGAGGCCGCCGAAGCGACCGGCCGCGCCCCGGGATCGGACGTCTAGCGGTTCGTATTCGCCGCGGTCTGGCCGAACATCACCCGCTTGGCGTCCTCGCTCATCGGCTTTCCGTGGTTCGGGTTGACCTCGGCCGCGCGCGCATAGGCCGCCTTGGTGGCGGGGCGCGCGGCGATCGCCTCGAACCAGCGCTTGAGGTTCGGGTGGTCGTCGAGCCGCTGGCCCTGCTTCTCCCACGGCACGATCCAGGGATAGGCGGCCATGTCGGCGATGGTGTAGTCGGCGCCCGCGACGAAGGCGCGGTCGGCGAGCCGCCGGTCCAGCACGCCGTAGAGACGGTTCGTCTCCTTCACGTAGCGGTCGATGGCGTAGGGGATCTTTTCGGGGGCGTATTGGGAGAAGTGGTGGTTCTGGCCGAGCATCGGCCCGAGGCCGCCCATCTGCCAGAACAGCCATTGCAGGGTCTCGGCCCGGCCGCGCAGGTCGGCGGGGAGGAAGCGCCCCGTCTTCTCAGCGAGGTAGAGCAGGATCGCGCCCGATTCGAACAGCGAGACCGGCTCGGCCCCGTCGGCCGGGGCCTGGTCGATGATGGCGGGCATGCGATTGTTCGGCGCGATCGCCAGGAAGGACGGCTCGAACTGCGCGCCCTTGCCGATATCCACCGGGTGGATGGTGTAGGGGAGGCCGGCCTCCTCCAGGAACATCGTCACCTTGTGACCGTTCGGGGTCGGCCAGTAGTACAGATCGATCATCGGCTACGCCTTGTCTCCGGGCCCGCGGGGCGGGGCTTCCGGCCTGCGGCGAAGTGGGATCGTCGAGCGATTCGATCAAGCCGCGGCCGATGCATCGCGTTGCGTCGATCCGCTGAGGATGTCTTTTACCTTTCCCGTGCTGAGCTGCACCGGACGCAGGAAGGACGGTCGATGGTCTCGGCAATCTCCACGAGTTCGGCGGGCCTGAGCGCCGCGATGCAGCGCTTCGACGGCGCGGCTGCCCGGGTCGCCTCGCCCCGATCCGCCGCCGAGCCGGTCACGGCCGTGACGGACCTCGCCTCGGCCTCGCTCGGGGTTTCCATCAACACGGCGGTGCTGAAATCCTCGATCGAGGCCGAGAAGCGCGTCCTCGACATCCTCGTGTGACCAGCGGCGCCTTGCCGGCCGATAGCCGAGGCGGTATCTCCGTCGCAGCGTCGGGGTGTAGCGCAGTCTGGTAGCGCATCTGCTTTGGGAGCAGAGGGTCGTAGGTTCGAATCCTATCGCCCCGACCATACCTTCCCCGGAGACGTCAGCCGTCCGATGCCGAGCGCCCGCATCTACCGTCCCGCCAAGGATCCCACGCAGTCCGGGCTCGCCCGCACCAAGCAGTGGGTGCTGGAATTCGACCAGACCGAGCCCCGCGAGACCGACCCACTGATGGGCTGGACCGGATCCTCGGACATGCTGCAGCAGGTCCGGCTCGAATTCGACACCGTGGAGGAGGCGGTGGCCTACGCCAAGTCGGCGGGCATCGCCTACCGGGTCGAGGAGACGCCGCCGCCGATCGCGCGCAAGGGCCTGTCCTACTCCGACAATTTCAAGTTCAACCGCACCGCGCCCTGGACGCATTGAGGGCGGGCGTCAGCGCCCCTTCCGCTCCGCCCAGGCGCGGTAGGGGCTCGGCCCGCCGGCGAGCGGGTGGTGGCGGACCTGCATCGGCTGCTCCGCGAGCGGCTGGCACAGCTCGGCGTAGATCCCGGCGCTGAGCAGCCCCTCCGCTTCGGCCTCCTCTGCGGTGAAGGCGAAGTAGCCCTGTTTGACACCGGCGAGCCGCATCGCCGCGTGGCACATCGGGCAGGGCCGCCCGCTGGCGTAGACGATGCAGTCGTCGAGCTTGGGCCGGCCGAGCCGCCGGCTCGCCTCCCGCAGGGCCACCATCTCGGCATGGTCGCTGGGATCGTTGGTGCGGTGGATGCGGTTGGCCGCCCGCGCGACGACCTCCCCGTCCCGCACGATCACCGCGCCGTAGGGCCTGCCGCCCTCGGCAACGTTGGCGAGCGCGAGTTCGGTCGCCTCGCGCAGGTAGCTCTCGTGATCCGGCATTCGTCTCCTCCTGAGAGCATCATCCCGAACGGTGGCCGCCGGCTTTCGCTAAAAGATGATGCAAGACAAAATTCTGGAGCATCGTCCCGGATCCGATATCCGGGACGATGCTCTAGAACGCGTAGCGCACGCGGCAATAGGGCATCCGCTCGGCGAGCAGGGCCTTGAACCGGGCGAGCCATTTCCCCTTCCAGCCGGTGCGGTAGCGCAGGTTGTCGCCGCCGCCCTCCGAGCGCTTGGTCTCCTGGATGTCCGGCCGCCAGAGCAGGGCCTCGGCCTTCGGGTGCCAGCCGAGATTGACCTCGTGCAGCCCGGCATTGTGGGTCAGCATGATGATCTCGCAGGCGAGCTGGCCCTTGGCCGCGTCCGAGATCGTCCCGTCGATCGCGTCGAACAGGGCCGCCCAATCCGCCTCCCACCCTTCGTAGAGGATGACGGGCGAGAAATTGACGTGAACCTCGTAGCCGGCCCTCAGGAAGTCGTCGATCGCGGCGATCCGCTCGGGGATCGGCGCGGTGCGGACATCGACGATGCGGGCGATCCGGGCCGGCATCAGCGAGAAGCGGATGCGGGTGCGCCCCTGCGGATCGTAGGCGAGGAGGTCGCGGTTGACCGCCTTCGTCGCGAAGGAGCCCTTGGCGTTGGGCAGCCCGCGAAACAGCGCGACGAGGTCGCGGACGTTGTCGCAGATCATCGCATCGATCGAGAGGTCGCCGTTCTCGCCGAGATCGTAGACCCAGGCCTGCCCGTCGATCTGGTCCGGCTCGGGCAACGGACCCTGCTTGCCCGCGTGGCGCGCGATCGCCGCACCGACGGCATCGACGTTCACGAACAGCGAGATCGGATTGGAGAAGCCCTTGCGGCGCGGCACGTAGCAGTAGGCGCACGACATGGCGCAGCCGTTCGAGGTCGAGGGCGCGATGAAGTGGGCGGAGCGGCCGTTGGGGCGCATCGCGAGGCCCTTCTTGACGCCGAGCACCAGGGTCGAGCGCTTGATGCGGACCCAATCCTCCACCGAGCCGGCATTGCCGTGAAGTTCGGGGATGTTCCAGTGCGAGGGCACCGCGATCCGCTCGGCGTTCGGGTAGCGGGCCAGGATTTCGCGCCCGCGCGGAAAGTCGGCAACCGCCGGCTCGTGGAAGATGCGGTCGATGTCGATGAGGTCGCGCGGGGGCATCGCCCGGATCTAGGGCGATCGCGGCGCCGCGGCGCGGCCTGCGGCGACAGGCCGTCGGTCAGAGCCGCGCCAGCAGCTCCGCCTTCTTTCCCGAAAACTCCGCGTCGGTCAGCACGCCCTTCCTGTGCAGCTCGGCCAGCCGTTCGAGGATCGAGAGAATGTCGGCGGGACCTGTCTCCGCTGCGGCCGGACTCGGCGCCTGGGCGGCGGGCCGGGGCGACACCGGGCGGGCCGCGAACGCCGACGATACGGACGCCGAGGCGGAGGACGCGCCGCCCGTCGGGGCCGACGACACGGCCGCCATGTCCTGCTCCACCGGCGTCAGATCCTCCAGCGTGAAATCCCCCTGCGGGCCGCTGAAGCGCAGCGAGGCGGTCGCGCCCTGCTGCTGGCTCGCGCCGGTGACGATGCGCTCGGCCGTGTCGTAGAGAGCGAGCCGCCCGTTTGTCTCGACGGCGAGCCGCCGCTTCTCGGGGAAGAAGGCGTAGCGCGTCCCGTTTTGCGCCCCCGCGCTCGACGGAAGGCCCAGCGCGTTCGGCCACCAGTTCCCGGAGGCCGCCTCCTCGCGGAAGCCGGAGAGCGGCAGGGCTGCGGCGAGTTCGGTGCAGAGGGCATCGACCCGGGCCTTCAGGGCATGGTCGTTCATCGATCCGACCATCACCATGCCGCCCCGCGACCACTGGCCGAACCCGCCGAGGTCCGGGTGGTCGAACTGGGCCATGTTGCCCTGGCCCGACTGGAGGGCGCGCAGCAGGTGGCGCACCGCGTCGAGACTCACGCCGTGCCGCTCGGCCAGGGCCGGGAGCCCGGAGGGCCGGTGTTCGGGGTCTTCGATCATCGGCGATTGTCCCCCTGTGAACGTGTCCGTTTCGGTCGATGGAGAGCGTTGCAACGCGAGCCCCCACCGCGAGTTTCGTTCAAGACCTATCACACCGGCCAACCACAGCCGCGGCGGCGCGCAGCGGGTCGGGAAAAATTTGCTGCGCCGCGTCAGCCGGAACGGAGCTTCGCGGTTCCGTGAACGTTCAGAGTCCGGCCGGACCCGCGGGGGCCGCCACAAGCGAGAATGGGACGACGATGGCCGATACCGAAAGGAACGGGATGCCGAAGCCGCGCACGTCGCGCACGCGAATCCGCGAAGGCTCGCCGCATCCCCGCGGGGCGACCTGGGACGGGCGCGGCGTCAACTTCGCGCTGTTCTCGGCCCATGCCACGAAGGTCGAGCTGTGCCTGTTCGACGATGCGGGCGAGAAGGAAGTCGAGCGCATCGAGCTGCCGGAATACACCGACGAGGTCTGGCACGGCTACCTGCCGGATGCGCGCCCCGGCACGATCTACGGCTATCGCGTGCACGGACCCTACGAGCCGGAGGCCGGCCACCGCTTCAACCACAACAAGCTCCTGATCGACCCCTACGCCAAGGGCCTCGTCGGCACCATCGAGTGGAACCCGGCCCTGTTCGGCTACAAGATGGAGACCGGCGACGACCTCACCTTCGATGAGCGCGACTCCGCCCCCTATACCCGCCGCTCCCGCGTGATCGATCCGGCCTTCACCTGGGGCCGCGATGCCAAGCCCCGCGTGCCGTGGGAGCGCACCATCGTCTACGAGACCCACGTGAAGGGCTTCACCAAGCTGCATCCGGCGGTGCCGGAGAAGCTGCGCGGCACCTATGCCGGCATGGGGCACCCGGCGGTGCTCGACTACATCAAGAGCCTCGGCGTCACCTCGGTCGAGCTTCTGCCGGTGCATTCCTTCGTGCAGGACGACTACCTGCAGCAGAAGGGCCTGATCAATTACTGGGGCTACAACACCATCTCGTTCTTCACGCCCGCCCGGCGCTACGCCGCGGTGCCGGACTTCGCCTTCTCCGAGTTCAAGGAGATGGTGGCCCGGATGCACGGCGCCGGCCTCGAGGTGATCCTCGACGTGGTCTACAACCACACGGCGGAGGGCAACGAGAAGGGCCCGACGCTGTCCTTCAAGGGCGTCGACAACGCCTCCTATTACCGCCTGCTGCCGAACCAGCCGCGCTACTACATCAACGACACCGGCACGGGGAACACCTTCAATCTCTCGCATCCCCGCGTGCTTCAGCTCGTCACCGACAGCCTGCGCTACTGGGCCAACGAGATGCGGGTCGACGGCTTCCGCTTCGATCTCGCCACCATCCTCGGCCGCGAGCCCTACGGCTTCGACGAGGGCGGCGGCTTCCTCGACACCTGCCGCCAGGATCCGGTGCTCAACGACGTGAAGCTCATCGCCGAGCCGTGGGATTGCGGCCCCGGCGGCTACCAGGTCGGCGGCTTCCCGCCGGGCTGGGCCGAGTGGAACGACCGGTTCCGCGACGACGTGCGCGGCTACTGGAAGGGCGATGCCGGGCTCCTGCCGGGGCTCGCCTCGCGCATCACCGCCTCCGCCGACAAGTTCAACAAGCGCGGACGCCGGCCCTGGGCCTCGGTGAACTTCATCACCGCGCATGACGGCTTCACCCTCAACGACACGGTTTCGTACAACGAGAAGCACAACGAGGCGAACGGCGAAGGCAACCGCGACGGGCACGGCCACAACCTGTCCTACAATTACGGCGTCGAGGGCCCGACCGACGATCCGGAGATCCGCTCGGTCCGCTTGCGCCAGATGCGCAACCTGCTCGCCACCCTGTTCCTGTCGAAGGGCACGCCGATGCTGCTCGCCGGCGACGAGTTCGCCCGCACGCAACAGGGCAACAACAACGCCTATTGCCAGGACAACGAGGTGTCCTGGGTCGATTGGGGCGCCATCGGCGAGGAGGAGCGGGATCTCGCCGAGTTCACGCAGCGCCTGATCCTGCTCCGCAACGCCCTGCCGATGCTGTCGCGCGGCCGCTTCGTGACGGGGGCCTACGACGAGGAATTCGGCGTCAAGGACGTGACCTGGCTCACCCCCGCCGGCACCGAGATGACGCCGGAGAACTGGAACGACGGCAATTCGCGCACGCTGGCCGTGCTGCTCGACGGGCGCGCCCAGGCGAGCGGCATCCACAAGCGCGGCGGCGACGCGACCCTGCTCCTGTTCTACAACGCCTATCACGACGTGGTGGACTTCACCCTGCCCGAGGCGCCGGGCGGCACGGCCTGGACGCGGCTCCTCGACACCAACCTGCCGGACAGCCAGGAGGTGGAGAGTTTCGCCGTCGGCGAGAGTTACTCGGTCACCGGCCGCTCGATGCTGATGTTCGTCCTCAAGCCCGTGGAGAACCATGACGAGGAGCACAGCGACATGGAGCGCTCCTACCAGTACGTGATGCAGGCCTTCGAGCGCGCGAACGTCGAGAGCGTGAGCTTCGGGATCGACGAGGAGGGCTGAACACCCCGAGGAGGGGCCGCCCCCGCGGGCGGCCCCTCCGCCGCAACGGTTCCGAGGCCGGGATCGGTCCCGCCGCCTCGTCCTGCACTTTGCAACGTCTTTCCGCCAAAGCCGGGAGGCCACCCTTCCGGACGACGCTCACCCTTCGGAGAGAGGAGACGGCGCCGACGCCGGTGGCCTCGACCGCCACGCCACGCCGCGGGTTCGCATGATCGACATCCCCGAGAAGAGACCCCACGGCGACCATCCGAGCGTCGAGACCGGCGCGGCCGGCCACGAATTCGATTCGGGCAGCGACATCTTCTTCGCGGCCGTCGCGATGACGCGCATGCCGATGGTGGTGGCCGATCCCAACCGGCAGGACCACCCGATCGTCTTCGCGAACCAAGCCTTCCTCGAGATGACGGGCTACGCGCGGGAGGAGGTGATCGGCCGCAACTGCCGCTTCCTCCAGGGCCCCGAGACCGATCCGGCGACGCGGGCGCAGGTCCGCGAGGCCATCACCGCGCGGCGCGACATCGCCACCGAGATCCTCAACTATCGCAAGGACGGCTCGACCTTCTGGAACGCCCTGTTCGTGAGCCCGGTCTACAACGCGGCCGGCGACCTCGTGTACTTCTTCGGCTCGCAGCTCGACATCACCCGCCGCCGCCTCGCCGAGGAATCGCTGCACCAGGCGCAGAAGATGGAGGCGATCGGGCAGCTGACGGGCGGGATCGCCCACGACTTTAACAACCTGCTCCAGGTCATCCTGGGCTACGCCGACTCGCTGGCGACCAATCTCGAGCGGCCGGACGCCGATCCGGGCCGCATGGGCCGCGCCGTCGGCAACATCCGCGAGGCGGCGGAGCGGGCCTCGACGCTGACGCAGCAGCTGCTCGCCTTCGCCCGCAAGCAGCGCCTCGTCGGCCGCACCCTCAACCTCAACGATCTCGTCTCGGAGACGAAGGAGCTGGCGGAGCGCACGCTGGGCGAGGCGGTGACGATCGAGACCGACCTCGCCCCCGATCTCCGCGCCTGCCGGATCGATCGGACCCAGGCCGAGGTGGCCCTGCTCAACGTGCTCATCAACGCCCGCGACGCGATGCCGGAGGGCGGGCGCGTCACCATCACGACCCGGAACGAGGAATCCGGCCGCCCCGACGGCACGGATCGCCTCGTCAGCGTCGCGGTGACGGACACGGGCTCCGGCATTCCCTCGGATCTCCTCGCGCGGGTGATGGACCCGTTCTTCACCACGAAGGAGGAGGGCAAGGGCACGGGTCTCGGCCTGTCGATGGTCTACGGCTTCGCCAAGCAGTCCGGCGGTTTCGCGCAGATCGAGTCGGTGGTGGGGGAGGGGACGACCGTGCGGCTGTCCTTCCCGGCGACCGAGGAGGAGGGTGAGCCGAGCCGGGAGCCTCCGCCGGTCGAGGAGCGGCCGGGGACCGAGACGGTGCTGATCGTCGACGACCGCGCCGATGTCGGCGAGCTCGCCCGGGCGATCCTGCGCGATTACGGCTACGGCACCCTGATGGCCCGCCACGGCCGCGAGGCCCTGGAGATTCTCGGCGACCACCCGGAGATCGACCTGCTCTTCTCCGACCTGATCATGCCCGGCGGCATGGATGGCCTGTCGCTCGCCCGCGAGGCGCGCCGCCGCCACCCCGCTCTCAGGATTTTGCTCACCACCGGCTATGCCGAGGCCAGCCTGGAGCGAACCGGCATGGGGCGTCCGGAGTTCGATATCCTGAACAAGCCGTACCGGCGCGCCGAGTTGATCCGGCGGGTGCGGGCGACCCTCGACGCGCCGATCTGTACCTGACCGGCGCGGCCAATCGGGAGAGCATCATGGCTCAGGGCGACAAGTCGAAATACACCGACAAGCAGATCCGCAAGGCGGAGCACATCGCCGAATCCTACGAGTCCCGCGGCGTGCCCGAGAAGGAAGCCGAATCTCGGGCCTGGGCGACCGTCAACAAGGACGACGGCGGCGGCAAGAAGCCCGGCGGCTCGGGCCGCGGCCGCTCGACCGGCCATCCCGCCGCCCACAAGGGCGGCCGCAGCGGCGGCACGGCGTCGGCCTCGCGCACGAAGGAAGAGCGCTCGGCGTCCGCGAAGAAGGCGGCCGAGACACGCAAGCGCAACGCGGCGAAGAAGACGGGGTAACGCGGTGCTGCTCCCTCTCCCCTCCGCGGGAGAGGGTGGCCCCCGAAGGGGGTCGGGTGAGGGGCGGCTCAGGTTCTTCCAGAAGCGTCGCTCCCCTCTCCCGCCTCGCATCCGCGAGGCACCCTCCCCCGCAGAGGGGGGAGGGCGATCGATGCGGCAGCTTCACGCCGCCATCGCCGCCTTCAGGTTCTCGTCGACCTTGTCGAGGAAGCCGTTGGTGGTGAGCCACTTCTGGTCCGGGCCGACGAGGAGGGCGAGGTCCTTGGTCATGTGACCGGCCTCGACCGTGTCGACGCAGACCTTCTCCAAGGTCGCAGCGAACTTCGCGAGATCGGCGTTGTCGTCGAGCTTGGCACGGTGGGCGAGGCCGCGGGTCCAGGCGAAGATCGAGGCGATCGAGTTGGTCGAGGTCGCCTTGCCCTTCTGGTGCTCGCGGTAGTGGCGGGTCACCGTCCCGTGCGCCGCCTCGGCCTCGACGGTCTGGCCGTCCGGCGTCATCAGCACCGAGGTCATCAGGCCGAGCGAGCCGAAGCCCTGCGCCGCCGTGTCGGACTGCACGTCGCCGTCGTAGTTCTTGCAGGCCCAGACGTAGCCGCCGGACCACTTGAGGCAGGAGGCCACCATGTCGTCGATCAGGCGGTGCTCGTAGGTCAGGCCGAGCGACTGGAACTTCGACTTGAACTCCTCGTCGAACACCTTCTGGAACAGGTCCTTGAAGCGGCCGTCATACGTCTTCAGGATGGTGTTTTTCGTCGAGAGATAAACCGGGTATTTCCGAGCCAGTCCGTAGTTGAAGGAGGCCCGGGCGAAGTCGATGATCGACTGGTCGAGGTTGTACATCGACATCGCGACGCCGGCGTCGGGGAACTTGAACACCTCCTTCTCGATCACGGTGCCGTCGTCGCCCTCGAACTTGATGGTGAGGCGGCCCTTGCCCGGCACCTTGAAGTCGGTGGCGCGGTACTGGTCGCCGTAGGCGTGGCGGCCGATCACGAAGGGCTGGGTCCAGCCGGGAACGAGGCGGGGCACGTTCGAGCAGATGATCGGCTCGCGGAAGATCACGCCGCCGAGGATGTTGCGGATGGTGCCGTTGGGCGAGCGCCACATCTCCTTGAGCTTGAACTCCTCGACGCGGGCCTCGTCGGGCGTGATCGTGGCGCATTTCACGCCGACGCCGTGGCGCTTGATCGCCTCCGCCGCGTCGATCGTGACCTGGTCATTGGTGGCGTCGCGGTGCTCGACGCCGAGGTCGTAATAGTCGAGGTCGAGATCGAGGTAGGGGTGGATGAGCTTGTTCTTGATCTCCGCCCAGATGATCCGGGTCATCTCGTCGCCGTCGAGCTCGACGACCGGATTGGCCACCTTGATCTTCGCCATGTCGGTCCCTCGATTGCCCGGTGCCGCGCGATCGGCCGACTGCCCTTCGCGCGTCTCTCCGGAACCCTGTCGCCGCCCCTATAACGCAGCGCAGCAAGGCGACAAAGCCGGGCTCGGGAAGCCTGTTTCGGATCCGTGAAACTGTTACCGGCCCTTGCGGTAGGGTGGTGTGCCCCGAACCCGGCTACGCGGTGAGGCCGGCCAGCGGGACGGTCGTTCGGCCAAAGCGAGTGTCGGTCCGGCACAAGAGCGCGCGGTTGCGCAGCGCTAAGCGGCCTGGACAAACGCGGCCGGCACTGCGACGACCCCGCGCGTCGCACGAACGGCCGATCACGAGGAAGGACACACCATGAGCGACCGCATCATCCTGCGCGCCGGCGAGGCCCTCGTCGCGGGCGGGCCGCCCAACACGGCGAGCGAGCCCGAGGTCATCATCGGCGAGCTCGACGGGCCCGTCGGCACCGCGCTCGCCACCCTGACCGGCGATCAGGTCGTCGGCCACAGCCGCGTCTTCGCGCTCCTGAACACCGACATCATGGTCCGCCCTGTGACGCTGTGCGTCTCGAAGGTGAGCGTGACCGAGAACAAGTACACCTCGATCCTGATGGGCACGGTGCAGTACGCCATCGCCAACGGCGTGCTCGACGCGGTGC
>NZ_BPRD01000129.1 GCF_022179745.1 Methylorubrum podarium | reverse complement strand
ACGGTCGTCAACGACCGTCCGGTGCTGGTCGATGGCCGTCACCGGATCATCGAAGTGCTCGACTAACCACCGACCCCATGGGCCGCCCGCACAGGGCGGCACCGCCCGGCCCCGGCACTCCGTGCCGGGGCCGTTTTCTTGTCTGGCCCCGATCTTCGACCCAATTCAGCTCCGCATCGTACTCTTCTCGCCCGCAAGCGATGATGTCGGACGCAACGGTCTATGTCTTCGATCGTTGAACTGTCCGAGACACCGTGACGACGGATCAGGACTGACCATGAGCGGCGCCGACACCACACCCGAGAAGCTTTCCGACAGCCCGCCCCTGCCGGAATCTGTTCGTGACCATCTCGGTCACGAGTTGCGCGGCGTCCTGACGGAGACGGCTCCCGAGCCGCGCTTCCTCGGCGACGAGCCGCATGTGCCGGAGAAGTTCGAGCCGCAGATCCGCCGTCTCGAGACGCGTCTGAAGACGCACGAGGAGGGGACGGAAGCCGTGGAACAGGCGCTCGGCCGCATCCTCGATGCCTTCGGCGTCACGCCCCACGACGGCAACGGCAGGACCTAGGACGGCTCAAGCCTTCCGGACAGCCAGCAGGTCCCGGATCTCGGCCAGCAGCTTCACGTCCGCCGGCACCTCGGCCTCGGGCTTCGGCTTGGCCTCTTCCTTGGATTTCAGGACGTTCATGGCCCGGATCACCATGAACAGCACGAAGGCGATGATGGTGAAGTTCACGGCGAGCGTCAGGAACTGGCCGTAGCCGATGACCGCGCCGACCTTCTTCGCCTCGGCATAGGGCATGCCCGCCTGCACCTTGGACGAGAGCGGGATGTAGTAGTTCGAGAAATCGAGCCCGCCGGTGACCGCGCCGATGATCGGCATGATGACGTCCTGAACCAGTGAATTGACGATCGCGCCGAACGCCGCGCCGATGATCACGCCCACGGCGAGATCGA
This sequence comes from Methylorubrum podarium, assembly GCF_022179745.1. Classification (GTDB taxonomy): domain Bacteria; phylum Pseudomonadota; class Alphaproteobacteria; order Rhizobiales; family Beijerinckiaceae; genus Methylobacterium; species Methylobacterium podarium. Next base: position 13,444 of record NZ_BPRD01000129.1, on the reverse strand, counting down.
CCACGTTGCCGCGCAACGCGAACTTCTTGAACTCTTCCAGCATGCCGAGCCTCCTTCGACGCCGTCTCCGTCGGAGGACGCCGTCTGCGAAGCTATGCCGGAGCGTGCGGCTGCCAAGGGGACGCTGGCCGTCGCCGTAGCGTGCTCCGGATCCCGGCCCCTCGTGCGCCGGCCACACAACCCTCGCAGCGCGAGAGCCGTTGCGCACCCCGCAAGGAAGTGCGAACAGCCAAGCCGAGAGTAGATTGGGACTCACCGCAATCTTCAGCGGCCAAGATTTGCCGCGCGCACAATCTTTTAGAAAAAGACGGAAACAAACTGGTTAGCTTTGCAGACAGATTGGTCGGCGACAGCGCCCCGGGGCCGTGGGTTCTTCGATCGCGTTTAGGATCAGTTCATTTTTAGATTGCTACCGAAGAATCACTACTCCAAACGCTCCTGTCTCTGCCGAGGTACCGCTTCGGATGCCCGACGAACTGCTCCGCCCCTCATTGCCAGAACATCCCGGCGCCAGCCAGGATAAAACGGCAAAATCCGTGACGGGTCACCTGACTCTCGCGCTGCGCGATTACTTCGATCTCGCCAGCCAGGCGCCACTGCCCGACCGGCTCGCCGAGCTTCTGCAGCAGTTCGAGACGGCGCTCGCGGCTCATGGCGGGCAGGTGGAGGTCATCTTCCGCGACGATCTGGTGAAGGCGCTGCCGATGCTGCGCACCTTCGCGATCTCGCTCACCGCCAACCCGACGCGGGCCGACGACCTCGTTCAGGAGACCATGGTCAAGGCCTGGGCGAATCGGGAGCGGTTCACGCCCGGCACGAACTTCACGGCGTGGCTGTTCACCATCCTGCGCAACCAGTTCTACACGGAGGTGCGCAAGGGCCGCCGCGAGGTGGAGGACGCCGACGGTGTCCATGCCGGCACGCTCACCGCCCATCCCGACCAGGAACACGCCGCCGGCCTGCGGATGGTGATGAACCTGATCGGCACTCTGCCGCTGCCGCAGCGGCAGGCGCTCCTGCTCGTGGGCGCGGAGGGCTTCACCTACGAGGAAGCGGCCGAGCGCCTCGGCTGCCAGGTCGGCACGGTCAAGAGCCGCGTCAGCCGGGCCCGCGCCTTCCTGATCGATTCCTTCGACGGATTGCCCGACGGCTTGGCGGCGGCACGGGCCTGACCCGCGCCGCCCTCTCGATCCGACCCTTCTGTAATTCCTCAACGAAGTTTGTCATGATTTCGGGGGCCGCCCGAGGGACCTCCTCAATCGAATTTAACTCGACTCTCTTAGAACATTGCCCTTGCGTGCTGCTGCTCTCAAAGAACTTTGACTTTGATGACAATCGGCCTCTGCAGCCCTCCTAGTCGCGCGCTCATGCGTTCGGCACGATAGCACAACGTAGGGCTCTCCTGCGCTCCGATGAGGGGCGGAGCTTGGGGAGTTGGCGGGCTCCCATGAGGCTGCACTCACGCCAGCGTAAGGCCATCTGAGTGCAAGGGGACGCCAGGGACGGATTGCGGCACCCAGGGCGACCGGTTTCGACACCGCCACGGCCCGAACTTGCTCGCTGCGCCGGATCGATCGGGGCCTCGACATCTCCCGACGAGCTGGGTCGGCTTCAACCACAACGTCGAACCTTGTCGCGCATCCGCGGCGGGACCGCAGGCTCCGCGACGTCGTCCGGGACGCGGCCCCATGACAATTCGTTCGCACTTCGCCGGCCTGGTTGAGCAACCCAACCGCCGGGATGGGGGCCGCGCAAGAATGATCGGAGAAGCCGGGCGTGCCCCCCACCCTCCGGCGGGATAAATTCTCTAGAAAGCCTGTCCTGATTTTGGCGTGCGCTGAAGGCGCGCTCTCAACAAAGTTTGTCTCGATTGCCAGAGAAGGCTGAACTTCGTGGGGTTTGTCGCGATCAGGCCAGCGCGTCGCGGCTGCACGGAGGGCGTGAACGGGGCCTTCCGAACGCCTCTGGCAGCCCCCGTCTGGCCCGCCTCCGGTGACGGACGGGATGCGCTGGGTCGAACGCGCCTCCACGAGCGTCCGCGAGCCCAGGAGCCAGGCGCGGAAGCGATCTGTCGGCCGCGCTCGGTCGGGACAGGAGCCGTGACTGACCCCGCTTCACGAACCCGAAAAGGCCGTCGTGCCTGCGCCTGCGGGGGCGGGAACCGGAACTGGGGCCAGAATCGACCGGCGGGCGGGATCGACTTCGGGTGAAGCTGCCATCCCGATGGCTCTCGCGGGCCCGCCCTATCGGTCCGCCCCACTTTGCTTTCGGCAAGGCTGCAAGGACAATGCCGACGTGGCGGATTCGCGACGGCCGGAGCCGCAGAGGAAGACAGCACGTGCGCGTACAACCTCTTGACCTGACGACCGACGGTGACCCGCACCCGATCAAGAGGCTTGCCCGCCTTGCGCTGCCCGAACCGCTCCGTGAGGCGGATGTCGCAGAGGATTTCGACCGTTGGATACGCGACAACGTCCCGAGCGAGAGGGACCGGATCGGCATGTTCGACCGGTTCGGAACACCGCCGCTGACGCAGCGCGAGCACGCCTTGTTCACGCTGCTGTCGATCCTGGCGATCGAGCACGGCGCCTGGCCGCTGGAAGAAGGATGCGGTCGGGCAATCCGGTGCCTGGAGGAGATCCAACGCCACTGGGCGCCCTCCGACCCAGTATCCTCATACCTTCGAGGGAAGGCCGCCGCGTTCGTCGCCCAAGGCTTTCGATGCGCGCGCGGCGAACCCGGGCGCCTGTTGTCGTTCCTGAACGGCGCGCCGCTCCGGGTCTGCGGGGACGGTACGGCGGCGCTGGCCTTCGGCGTGACCGCGCCGGTCAGCGACCTCATCTTCGATTTCAGGGACGACGCCTTTGCGCTCCACAGCCTGCGTTCCATGGTCGAAGGCGACCGAACCGCGTTCGACGCCGCCGTCCTCGCTCAAGCGGAAATCCTTGCTCCCGCGATCGAACGGGGGGTAGCCCGCCTCTTCGAGCGCTGCGCACCGCCCCCGGGAGACTACCTCGCCGCCTTCCGGGACGTTCTGTCCGACGAGAGGTGGCTCCCAACGCTGCTCGGGAAGCTTGAGGGCCGTGCCGACCTGCGGGACAGGGTTGGCGGCATGCCAGCCGCTGCGGAATGGCTGCGGGCCATCGCCGGCGCACGCGCCTGGAAAGCCAACGACATCCGGCGTCTCGTTCGGCTCGAACCGCTCTTCGAGGACGATCCAGAGGCCTTCATGGCGGCAATCGTCTCGGGTGTCCGCGCCTTGGAGGGCTCGGAGCCGGCAAGCGCGGTGTTCGCTGCCTTGAGCCTCCTGCACCTCGCGCGCCGGCGTCGCGCGGTCCGCTCGGAGTTGGCCGACGCCGAGCGAGAGGAGGCCTTCGTCTTGGCGCTACGGGATCTTCCGTCAGGGGAAATGATCGTCCGTTTGCACGCCCAGCTTGCCGACCTGCCCATGGATATCCCAGGCGCCCGCGCCGTGTGGCGCCATTTGGGCAACGCGGAGAAGGGCCTGTGGCAGTGGCGGATCCGAGCGGTCGTCGGCGACGACCGAGCCCTGCGGCGCGGCTTGGCCGAGTTCCTTCTCGCCTGGATGTCGCAGGACGTCTACCGCGACGTCGAGCGCCTGGTCGTCGATCTCTTGCCGCCCGCGCAGGAACTGGACGTCCTCCGCACGCTGGCCCAATCGTGCGACCGGCTCACCTCGCTGCGCGCGGGTTGCCTCGCCCGAGAGATGACCTTCGGCCTGCCGGACTGAACGGTCTCACCAACCGGGCGCAAACGGGTCGCCCGGACTTCCCGCCTCGTCGCGGCGGTGCGCGGCATGACGCCTGGACGGAAAGGACGAGACCCGTCCGTCCCCGTACCCCAGGCTGGCGGTCGCATCGATGAAGTCGCGGAGCGCGAGCCTTCCCGTCCGGTCGATGGCGATGATGTCGGCCGCCAAGGGTTGCCTGCGGTCGTCCGAGAGAGCCTCGGCGGCGGTCTCGGCGTCCGGGAAGAGACGCCCCAACGACAGGTCGCGGCCGGAGGACATGGCGATGCTGACGAACGACGCGAAATCCCACCCGGGCGAGCGCTCGCCGCCATAGGCGTCGACCTGCCCGAAGGCCGGCGCCTGACCGTGGGCCCAGACATCGTGGAACACCTCGGTCGCCGGCATGACGGTCGTGATGAAGGCCCCCTTCCTCGCCCAGGCCGGGTAGAAGAGGTACCAGCCCATCCCGGTCGAGAGGAACGTGTCGAGCTGCCGTCCCTCGTTCCTCCCGACGTCGGTCAAGCCCGTCGCGGTCGCGTTCTTGGCTTGGAAGAGGACGATCCGGTACATCGGGCGCCCGAGGACGTGCACGCCGGCGACGACCGCGAGGTCCGCCGCGAGAAGATCCCGGCCCTCCAGCATGGAGGCGGTGCCGAGGTCGAGCGTGTATGTTTCCGGCAGGCCGGCTCCCGCCTCGTCCATGGCCGGGATCACACGGTGCTCGACCGCGCTTTGGATGTAATGGAGCACCGCTTCCGTCTTGAGCGGCTCGGGCTTGCAGCGTCCGCGACGGAGGGCGACTTCCAAGCCGTACTGCAGGGCCGTGAACAGAATGGCCTGAACCGGGTCGGCCCAGTATCTGGGCGACATCGCGAGCAGCTGTGCGACGAGATGGTGCCGCCCTTCCTCCGCGGCTCGATCCGGATCGAACGCTCCCGCCCCGAGGCCGAGCGTCGGGGCAAGTTGACGCCAGCCGACGCCACGCGACGTCACTTCGCCGGTCGATGCCATCGCTCCCAGGCCTCGCCGGGTGTCCTCGGCCAGGCTCGGCCGGACGCCACCGGCGTACAACCGCTCCAGGGCTGCCAGGAGGACGCCCCGCTGCCGCGGGCTCAACCTCGCGGGTAGGGATGCGATGCCGGCGAGCTTCCCAAGGGCGACCGTGGTGCGCAGGCGGCCGAATGCCCGGATGACCGGGTGGTCGGTTTGCCATGCGTCTGATTTGTCCCAGTCGTGGAAATCGGCAGCCATCGCGTCGCTCTCAGTGAGGCGCGAGGGGATAGCCGACCCGGTCCCTGCGGGCCAGGGATTGCCGCGCAACTTCCCCGAGGGATGCCCCGAGGCGTCGGCTCCCAAGGGCGGGCATCCCGTCGGTCCGCGGTGACCATCAAGCCCTGCGCGGGCTCCATGGCGGCGCGCTCGCACGATGGAGTGCGCCCTGTTTGGATAGGTGACGAGCCGGTGCACGTGGCCATCCTCGCCCGGCACTCGACAGCGAGAGAAGCTCGACGCCGTCCCGTTCGCCGAACCGGGTCACCTCGGCTGGCACATCAGCGTCGCGCAGCTCACCCCTGAAAGTGCGCGCGTGCCGATGCCGCAACCGGCCGATCGGGCGGTCGTCGCGGAAAGGGCTCATGCCCGCACTCGACCCACCTCATCGGGCGGTGTCAGGCGCCGGCGTCGCCGCCCGGATGCCCGACCATGCACCCGGCGCACCAGACCGAATTCCTCTCGGCAAGCGAGCCTCGCTATGCGCATCCACGGCGCGCCAACTCGCCGCGGTAGCCGCCGGCATATTGGCCCTTGCCATCCGGCCTGCAGCGGCTCCGAACATCGCTCCTTCGCTGTGTCGGCAGAAGGCTCCCGGTCGGGGTGCTGACCGACACTCCCAGACGCCGCTCCATCCCCGCACGCGGGCCCCCTGCCTGTTGCCCACTGGCATTGTACGGGGCACCCCCTTGCGCGAGGGCCGACGCGTAAAGAGCGGCGCTCGCAGCAGCGGCAAACAGGATCGTTTTCATATTCACCTCCGCAATCGACGATGGGGCGCGTACGTCTCGCCGTTTTCTTTGGATTTCGTCCCGCGGATCGCGGTGGTTACACGTCCGCGGATGTCCATGGCTTGTGACCGCGCGTGGCGTCCGATGCCGTGGGCGTTCCGCCGCTCCCGAGCGAGGCGGAGCGATGATGCCGGACGAAGCGACGGTAGCGGTCGATCAGCCCGGCCCTTGGCTTCGCCCCCCGTCCGCGCCTTCGCCACCACGGTGGCGGCTCTACGATCGCCAGGCCAGCGCTCTCGCCCACTGGGCGGGGCTCGCCGCCCGGGGCTTGGAACGGCCGATCCGGCGTGGGCCGGCGGGCCAAGCTATCGCGAAAGCTTGTCCCGATTTCCGGCCTCGCCGAAGGAACGCTCTCAACACAATTTGTCCTGACTTCCCGGGAAGCCTGTCCTTCGAGCGAGCCCGGCTGCCGGACCATGTCTGGGCGTGGCCCGCGGACGGGCGACGCTCGATGGGCGTGGACGTCCTATCAGCTCCGGCGCCGCCCCTTCCCGGGAGGGCCGACCCGGACGGCCTGCCGTGACCGGCCCCGCTCGGCGCCCGCCCCGAGGTCCGCCCCGGAGCCCGGCGAAGGGCCCGCCTGCCGTCGGCTCTTCCGCCTCATCCGCCGGCGTCGCGGCACTTCGCGCCGTGCCGCCGAGATCGGCCTCGACACCACCTCGCTCAGGGGCCGCCCGACGCTCCGGGCGCCTCGCCGCCCGGAGCGCGCCGCCCCGGAAAACGGTCCCGCGGGCCCGAGCGATCACGGCGTCGGCAGGTCACCCCGCCGCGTTCCGGCCCCAGAGGTGCTCGGCCGCCGCGTCCGATTCGGGCTTGGAGCAGAACTCGCAGTGCGGATCGCGCGCCCGCCGCAGCCGGCGCCGCCCGATGGGGGCCTTCCAGGGATCGACGGCCCAATAGTTGGTCGCCGCCGCCCCCGCGTTCGAGCGCAGAAGTTCGACCACCAGCAAGGCGCCGGCCATGCTCGACACGAACGCGAACGGGGCGAGCACCTGCCTGCCTTCCGGTGTCAGCAGTGTCTGTGCGGCGCAGAGCTGCTTGAAGAGGCTGTCATAGGCCGTGCCCACGATCCCCGCGGGATCGATCTGGGGATGGGCCCGATGGATCCGCCCGGCGGCCTCGGCCGAGATGAAACCCTCCCTGACCGCGGCGAGGTCGACGCCCAGCCCATCCGCGATCGAGCGCTCCCGCGCGTGCTCGTCGGGAACGTGACGGTAGATGCAGGCCATGCAGGCATCCTGCGTGGGCTGCCGGTGCGAGTGCACGACGACGCCGCGCACGTCGGTCGTGGACGCGTCGAGGACCCGGCCCGGAAGCTCCTTCTGGATCCCGCGCCGCGCGCGCCTGCTGTCGACCGTGACGATGGCCGTGGCGGGCGGCCCCGCGGATTTGCAATAGGCCGAGAAGTCCTGGACGAGTGGTTCGAACGCGAGCTCGGGGAAGTCGGCCGCGGCGCGCTCGGCGAGCGCGACGGCCTTGTCGCGGCCGACATCCTCGTCGCCCAGGTAGAGGCAGCGGTTGGGATTGCCTGAGCCTACCGTTTTCGGGTCGACGATGCGGAGGCGGCCGACGGCGCGCAGGTGGCGCAGGGCGCGAACGAAGCCGTGGGCCACGGCGCCGGCGCCGACGAGCACGGCGTCCGAGAGATCGACGGTCGTCGCGAGCGCCGCGTCCGGCACGCCGAGCTGGTCGAAGTCCAGCCGGAGCGGGTAGGCGACGGCCGGAAGTGCCGGGTCGTCGAGCAGCATCCGCAGGGTCGCGGCGGCCGCCGGGCATGCGGCGACGGCGGCCAGCAGGGGATGGGGCGGCGGGCCGCCCGTCCGCCCGACGGGGCGGACATCGACGGTGGCGCCGCCGGCGTCGATGGCGGCGTGCAGCCGGGGCAGGTCCGTCCGCGCGGCCGCCTCGCCGATGACGAGTTCGAGCTGCGCCTCCTCGGCCGGCGAGGTCACCACGCCGACGGTCCGCGCGAGCAGGGCCGCCACTTCCGCCGCCCAGGCGGCGTCCGCGCCGCCGGGAGGAGCGGTGACCAGAACCGCCCGGTTGAGGCGCTCGGACGCGTCGTCCTCGTCGCTTCCGAGGATGGCGGCCAGCATCCGGGCGTTCTCTTGGGCGGGCGTGATCATGGCGTCACCTCGATGCGGATGCGCTCGCCCGGCCGGCGCACATGCTCCCACAGTCCAGCGTCCGAGAGCTCGTAGACCATCGCCTCCTCCAGGAAGGTCCCGGGCGTCGCCGTCGCGGCGAAGCGCGGCAGCACCAGGGAGAGGGCCCCGCGATGCCGGACGATGGCCCAGGCGTCGTCCGCCTCGGAATGGAACGCCCTGCCCGGATGGGTATGGACCTGGGCGACGATCTTGAGACGGTGGGCGCGAAGGTGCCCCATCAGCGCGCGCATGCTCGCGGGCGGCAGGTGGAAGTAGTCCTCGGCGGTGGCCTGCTCGGGTTCGTAGACCTCCTGCACGGGCGTCGGCGCCGCCGAGGCCGAGCGCGCGAGCCAGAGCACGGCGCGCTCCTCGCCGCGCCGCCCCCCGACGCGGAGGCGGTCGAGGGTTTCCGCGAGGATGGCGGCGGTGCAAGCGACGGCTGTCATCCGACCGCCCTCTTCCAGCAGCGCCAGATCTGGTCGAGGATGCCGAGCAGATCCAGGCCGGACTGGCCGCGGTAACCGTCCCACCGCTCGCCGACATGGCTGAAGTGGGTGTGGTACTCGCGCGTTCCGCGCATGCAGACGAACATGCGGCCGGTCACGGGATGGGGACTGGGGTGGAAGATGCCGCCGGCCCCGGGGGGAGCCTGCGAGAGGTGTTGCCCGGCGGCGTCGAGCAGTTCGACCGACGGGGGGAGGTCGTCCCAATCGACGCAGGTGAAACGGAGCCTCAGGGGCGCGGCGGTCGGATGCCCGAGGATCACGTCGAGCACGGGATACTCCGCCTGAAGGACCGTCCAGTTGCGGTGGGCCGCGGTTCGGGAATCGAGGCGGCGCACGTCGCGCTCGAACGCGGCCCGGGAGAGCAGCTCAAGCACGGGCGCCCCCACCGCCCTCGCGGGGCCCCCACTCGATCTCGACCTCGCCGGAGAGCCCGTTCCCGGCAAAGGAGGCGGACGGATCGATGTCGCGGTTGCCGACGGTCGTGATCCACGTCGCGGTGTCGCCGAGCTCCAGCTTGCGCGCGGCGCGGACCAGCACGTCCGCGACCGGCGTCGTCGCGGGAACCCGCACCGCCCCCTCGGCCGGGAAAACGCCGCTCGTGGTGAACACGGTCACCAGCACGAAGTCCGGCCGTTGCGCGCGCCGCGAGACGATGTGCTCGACGCCGCGAGTCTCGAACGACACCGCGCCGCCGGGCCGCAGGATCTTGTCGGGCTCGTCCTCGCGCTCCAGCACGAGGTCGTGGCCTGCCGGGACGTGCAGGATGGCGAGGAGCTCGTCGACCTCGATCCGGCCGTCACCCCAGACCTGGCCGACCTCGTCCACCGTGAAGGAGAAGCTGCGGTCGCTGCGGAAGCCGCGAAACGCGCCGCCTTCCTCGGCGACGAGGTCGACCTTGTCGTCCGTGCCCACGAGGTGGGTGCGGCCGCCCCGGACCAGGATGAGCTGGTGCTCGCTCGCGGGCAAGAGGCCGGCCCTGGTGAGGACCTCACGCCCGGTGACCTCGCCGTCGTCGAAGCGAACCGGGGTGCCGTTCACCGGGAACACGAAGCTGCGGGCCCGCGCGTTATCCATAACCTTCATCCTCGTCTCCACCTGCTGGCGCGCGCCGACGTTCCCGTACACACTCTTGACGGACGACGGCCTTGGACTAAAAGACGCTTTCAGTCTCGGCTGGGACTGTATGTATCTGGACTAGGTCGGCCGTCAAGTCCGATTCTGGACCAGGGAGGGGTTGATGACGAATTCTGCCCACGGCGCCCGGAACGAGGCTGGGTCGTCGCGGCTCCCTGTGGAGCTCGAAGCGTTCTTCGCGATGGCCGACAGGTGGCACCTGAGCGCCGACGAGCAGATCGCGCTTCTCGGTTCGCCGGCGCGGTCGACGTTTTTCAAGTGGAAGAAGGAAGGGGGCAGCATCCCGCCGGACACGACGGAGCGGGTGTCTCACCTTCTCTCGATCTGGAAGGCGCTGCGCATCCTGTTTACCGTAGACGAGCGTGGGGACGAGTGGATCAGGGCGCCGAACGAGTATTTCGATGGGGCGAGCGCGCTCGACGTCATGCTCTCGGGGAAATTCGCGGACTTGTACAAGGTCCGCATCTACCTGGATGCTCAGCGTGGCGGCTGAAGATTTTTCCCTGACGACGTGGAAGGGTGACGCGTTCCGCTTGATCCCGTCCCGGTTTCCGCCCGTGTCCGTCTATGACGGGCTCGTGGCCGACGGCAGGGTCGAGGCCCTCGTCGCGGTCGAGGACATCACGAACCCGCGCCTCCGCTCGATTGACCGCCTCGCGCGGCTCCGACCCGGGGTCCCGGCCGATGCCCCGAGGCTGCAGAACTGGAACCACGCGCCCTTCGCCTACGGCAACCCGGAGGGCAGCCGCTTCTTCGATCACCTGAGGCCGTGCCTGGAACTGGCTGCGGACCGCCAGACCGCGCTCGCCGTGTCGGTGGCGCGTCGCGAGAGGTTTCTCGCCCGGACCCGTGAGGCGCCCATCGGCCTCGACATGCGCATGCTGCGGACGCCGGCCGAGGGACGCTTCGTGGACCTTCGCCACGTCCCGGCCGATCTCGACGCGAAGGCGTGCCGCGAGATCGGCGCCCGCGTATCCTCCGAGGCCGACGGGGTTCTCTACCACCCTCCCGAGCGCTCAAGCGCGACGTGCCTGGCCGTGCTCAGGGCAAGCGTGCTCGGCCGCTCGATCCAGACGGTGCACTACCGGTACGTCTGGACCGGCCGCCGCATCGCCCTCCTCTACGCGTTCGACGACGAGGGGCGCGAGGTCAGGCCAGAGACCCTGGGCGGCGAGGAGGACGTGCTCGCCGCCTGAGCTCCGCCGCGCCTCAGCGCAGCTCGCCTGCCGCCCAACCGTCCAGGCGGACGAACTCGTGGAACGTGCAGCCGCGAGCCTGGCAGACGACGCTCGGCAGGACCCGGCCCTCCGCCGTGACCGTGTGGTCCTTCAGCACGAGCGCGTGACCCTGCGAGCAGGTCATCTCGGCCTTGAAGCGCCTCACCGTCGACGGGTGGCAGGCCTTCCAGTGCAGCGGCGGCGGCCTGTCCCCACCGCCGTAGCGGCGGATCGTGACCTGTCGGTGCCGCGGTTCAACGGGACGTTCGGTTCGAGGCGCGTCGCCCGAACGGCCAAGCCAGAGACGGCGCAGGAGGGATCGGAGCCAGTCAAACATGCGGTGTCACCAACATCCACAAGGGCCGTGATTTCGCGAGCGTATGCCGTGCCCTGAGACCGGCCGAACGGTCGGGCACGCCGTCATTACACCATGCCGGCGCCCCCGACATCGTGAGGAGCCTGAACGCGGCGCAAGCTGGGGGCCATCGGTCCATCGCCGACAAGCAGGAGAGCCGGCGCTGGGGGGCCGAGCCCGTTCCCCGGCTGTAGGAGCACAATGGGACGGACTTCGGCGCAGGACGCTTCCCGCGACGAGACCTCAAGCACGGGAGGGCTTCGGCGAGTATTGGGCCGGTCCCGCGATCTTGCAGCACGCTGCTGCGAAATTGCCTTGGGCCGCCATCCTCTTGCGTCTCTCGGGTTCCCGGGCGGCGGCCGCCGCGTCGCAGGACCCGGGCGCCCGGTGCGCCCGCCGCGGGCTCTCGGATGGGGCAGCCCCGCACGGTCCGCTCACGTATCCCGCCGCCGAGGCGCAACCTCCGTTAGAGCGGGCGCGCATGCGTCCTGGGAATGCGGCGCCGGAGGTCCCGCGGTACATCCTCCCGGGACCACACCGTCGTGACCTTACGGCCGGCGGTCGCGAAAACCGGCTTGATGCCGGCCCGGTCGAGGGCTTCCCGCACCCACCGAATGCCGGATCCGATGTCCCTGGCGAGGGCCCCCGTGGTTGCGTACTCGCTCTCGAAGGCCGCCAACGCATCCTCCGGGACGAGGATCTCCCCGCATGCGGTCGCGGTCCCGGTCAGCAGGCCTTGCCGGACGATCAGGCCGACGACGTCGGACGGCACCGTGATGCGCCGGCCGACCTCTGCGAGGGTGAGGCCGCCGCCCCCGCGGGACCGGCGCGCGGCCCTGATGTCCTCCGGGTCGAGGAGGAACCCCGCGAGGCCGGGCGCGTCCCGCAGGACCGCCCTGACCCGGAGCTGTCCGGCCAAGATCATGGCGCAGGTGCCGCGCACGCCGTCGACCTTGCCGTGCTGGCTGGCGCGCGCGAGCGGCAGGAGGCCGGCGGGAGCGGCCTCGACGGTCGGCGCTGGGCCGCGGAGTCGGGCCAGCACGGCGTCGATGGCACCCCGGTCGAATACCTCGGCCTTGATGCCGGCGCGACGATGGATCTCGGCTGGCGGGACGATGCGGGCGGCCACCAGCATCCTGGCCTGTCGCTTGGCCAGCCCGAGCGCGGCGGGCAGGTCGTCCGCGCGGACCGCACGGTCGAGGAGCGCGCGGATCTCGGCGGCGGTCTCGCGGGTGATGCCGATGGGCGTGCCCCGCTTGGTCCGTTCCGGCCACGCACCCAGGGCCTTGACGTAGCCGGCGACGAACTCCGGCCGGCGCCCGCACTGGGCCGCGATCTCGGCGAGGCTGACCAGGGGGACATCGGCATGCCGGATCACCACCGAGGTCTTGTGGACCGGACCCCGTGCCGCGTGATGCGCGAAGAGGATCGCCCGCACCGCGTCACCGCTCCCTCCCGCCGGCAGTCGCTTCGCCCACAGGTACAGGTAGCCATAGACCTGTTCGGCGCCCCAGGCCCCGAGGCCGACATGGTCGGCTCCGGCCATCCCGTCGAGCAGGGCCTCGAAGGCGCGCGGCCAGTCCCGCGCGATGGCGAGGCCGGCCGAAAGCACCTCGGGATGGCGTTCCGCCGGAAACTTCGACAAGGCCCCGTCGGCGCCCCCGTGCCGGGCGACGCCCAGCCGCTCCATGGCGTCGCAAGCCTCTGCGAGCGTCAGCCCGTCGAGAATGGGGACCTCCGTCCTCGGCATGCCGCCGAGGCGGCCGACCACGTAGGCGTCCGCCAGGGTCGTGCCGGGCGCGACCTCGACGCCCTCGCAGGCCAGCAGGGGGTGGCCGTTCCTGCACCGGGTCAGCGAGCCGGCTTCCCAGGTGACGTCCACGCCGCAGGTCGGGCAAGCCGCGGCCAGCAGGACGTGATGCACCGGGCAGGTGCGGACGGCAGCCACGTCCCACCAGAAGCGCCGGTGAACGTTCCAATGGGCGTGACGTCCGGACCGCGGCCGGCGGAGGTCGTCGTCCCAGCAGCGCGGGCACCAGCGACGCGCGTTCGTCGTCCAGTCGTCCCGGTGGATCTCCTCGCCGGCGATCACGACCCTCCGCTTGGTGACCTCCGCCGGGGTCCATCGCAGGAAGGGCTCACCGTCACGGCCGAGCCGGTCCGCGAGGGGCTTGGCGGCGCGCCCCTGCAGGATGTCGCTCAAGGCATGGCCGGCGCTCCTCAGGCGTTCCCGGCTCCACGGCTCGCCATTGACGTCGAAGGCGCGCAGCAGGT
>NZ_BPRD01000128.1 GCF_022179745.1 Methylorubrum podarium | reverse complement strand
GATCCAGGACGATGCTCTCGGTCTTTGATCTTGCATCGTCTTTTTCCGAACGCCGGCAACCGCCTTTCGGGACGATGCTCTAGCGCGGCGTTTCGGGCGCCGGCTTCGCAACGGGACGAGACCGGGACGAGCCGAGGCGGCGTCACAGGCTCCGGTGCATCACCAGCGCGTCGACCGGGCCGTGCGCGGGATGGCGGAACACGCCGGGCAGGCGGCCGACCTCCTTGAGGCCGAGGCGCGTCCAGAGGGCGACGGCGCGGGTGTTGGTGGCGACGACGAGGTTGAACTGCATCGCGGAAAAGCCCAGCGCCCGAGCCGTCTCGAAGGAGTGCAGGCCCATGGCGCGGGCGACGCCCCGGCCCCGCGCGGCCGGATGCGTGGCGTAGGTGCCGTTGGCGACGTGGTCGCCGGCCCCGAGCTGGTTGGCGCGGATGTAGTAGCTGCCCAGCACCGCGCCCGACTCCGCCGCGACGAAGACATGGTGGGCCGGCGAGAACCAGTAGGCGAGCGCCCGCTCCCGGTCCCAGTCCCGCGGCAAGGCATAGGTCTCGCCCTCGCGCAGGATCGGCTCGAGGATCGACCAGATCGCGTCGCGGTCGTGGTTCTGCGCCGGGCGAAGGGAGAGGTCGGTCATCGGGTCTGCTGACGTGAGGGTGGTGCGCGTCCGGTGCCCGCGGCAGCCCGAAGCTACCCGGATCGCGCCCGGAGGAAAGGAGGTAGGCTGTCGGCGGTAGATCTACGCCGAACGATCGGCCGCCCCGCATGGCAGGCGGCCCACTCCCGTACAACAGAGACCGTATTCATCCGAATACAGACCGTTGACAGCAAAATTATTTCAAATTCACAGTATTCACGAGCCGTCCCGTCGGGGCCGGACTCACATAACGTTTTCAGGGAGCGAACGCGATGTCTCGAAATTTGACGATGCTTGCTGCCACGCTCTTTCTCGCGGCGGGTCTTCCATCCGCGGTCGTGGCGATGCCGATGGGCGGGAGCTATACCGGCCGCGTCGACAGCCAAGCGCCGCAGGTGCTCGGTCCGAACGAGGTGAAGATCCAGCAGACCGCGTCCGGCCTCAACAGGGGGCCCGGCACCCCGCTCGACGGCGCCCAGGTGCAGTGGGTGGAGACCGTCACGCTCAAGAACGGTCAGGGGCCGGTGGAGGGCACCATCACCTTCACGACCCCCGCCGGCACGACGTCGAGCGTCTACAAGGGCACCGTCACCACCGACGCGCAGGGCCGCGTCGCGGCGACCGGCACCTACCGGGACAGCGCGGCCACCGGCGAATTCGCCGGCGTGAAGGGCAAGGGCACCTTCTCCCTCGCCTACACCTCGAAGACCGAGTTCGCCGGCCAGTGGCAGGGGGAGGTGACGCTGCCGGGCCAGAGGTCGTCGAAGCGCTGAGCCTCGCCGCGGAACCGCTCAGCCCGAGACCGAATCGGCCGCCGGGCGGCGCTCCGGTCCCGCGACCGTCGGCGCCGCCTTGTCCGCGTCGCCGCCGGGGATCAGGGCGATCCGGCCCCAGCCCGGCAGCTTCAGGGCCGGGCGGCGCCAGTCGAGGCCCGCCACCGCGCCGAGCAGGTTGAGTTCCAGCCCGTCGACCCAGCCGACGGTAAGGCCGACATAGCCGCGCCAGGACAGGCGCAGGCCGGTGCCGCTCGGGGTGCGCTCGGCGAAGCGGCCCGACGGCGTCCAGTCCTTGCCGAGCGCGGTCGGCGGCAGCGGCACGTCGTTGTCGGGGATGCGCGCGACGACGTGGGCGGCGAAGGTGTTCGAATTCGGCCCCGGCCAGGCCTGGTACGAGCCCTGGCTGCGGTAGGGATAATCCGCCACCGCCGCGCGGATGCCGGGGATCGCGCGGGCCGCCGCCTCGCCGTCGAGCCCGAGCACGATCTCCGGCGCGTTGCCGAACCAGCGCCCGTCCGGGGCGTAGGCGTCGGTGCGCACGGGCGTGCCCCAGCCGACCACGTCGTAGCGGGTGTAGCGGGGGGCGCCCGCCTCCTTGATCACCACCCAGCTGTGATGGGCGAAGATGCCCCGCCAGCGCCCGACCCGGGCGGCGTAGACCCGCACCATCGCCCCCGGCGCGGCGGCGGCCGGCGGCAGGAGGCCGGCGCTCGACCAGTCCGCCGTCGACCAGTTTTCCGCGCGTCCGCCCTTCGCGGTCCACCACAGGGCGTGGGTCGCGAGCGGGACGAGGAAGAGGAGAACGAGGAGGGCGAGACCGAGGAGGAGGAAGCGGAGGGCGGGCAGGAGCACGTCGGCAGGCATCGGGTTCCGGGAGACAGCAGATCCCGACAGGCGGCACGCTCCTCCGGGAGCCCCAATGTCAGGTCCGGTCCCGGCCCGCACAAGCGCCCGCGACGCGGTGAACCGGGGCGCGTCGCGCGCGCCGTGCAGCAGCGCACCCGCTTCCCGCCTGATGCAGGCCGGTCACACCCCGGAGCAAGGATCGGCCGCGCAGCGGATCGGCCTTGCAACACTGTTACATCTCGGTGATGAAACATTGTAACGTGACATCGCAACGTGACTTGGCTGGATCGATGGGAATGCGGCGCGGGCGCTCGGGACGGATGCTGCTGGCGGCGGGAGCAGTGCTGACGGCGGCGCCCGGCCTCGTCCCCGCGGCGCGGGCGCAGCAGGCGACCACGCTGGAGGAGATCAGCGTGACCTCGGTGAGCCCGATCCAGGGCCGGCCCGCCGCCCCCTCGCCCGCCCAGCCCCCTGCCCAGCCCCCTGCCCCCGTCTCCGCACGCACGACCGGTGTGCTGCCGGTGGTGACGAACACCTTCTCGCCGGTCACCGTGATCCCGCAGGAGCGGATCGCCCGCGACCAGCCGCGCACGCTCGGCGACGCGCTGTTCGACCAGCCCGGCATCTCGTCCTCGACCTACGCGCCGGGGGCGGCCTCGCGGCCGATCATCCGCGGCCTCGACAACGCCCGGGTGCGCATCCAGGAGAACGGCATCGTCAACGGCGGCGTGTCGGATCTCGGCGAGGACCACGCGGTGCCGGTCAACCCGCTCAATGCCGGCCGGATCGAGGTGATCCGCGGCCCCGCGACGCTGCGCTACGGCTCGGGCGCGATCGGCGGCGTGGTCTCGGCCGAGAACAATCAGGTGCCGACCTTCATCCCGGCCCGCGGCGTCACCGGCCAGGTCACCACCGGCTATACCACCGTCGACAACGGCCGGCTCGGGGCGGCCAGCGTCGATGCGGGCGCGGACGGCATCGCGGTCCACGCCGACGGCTTCAAGACCGCGACCGATTCCTACGCGATCCCCGGCGGCATCCAGCGCAACTCGGCCACCGAGTCGCAGGGCGGCTCGGTCGGCATCTCGGCGATCGGTGACCGCGGCTTCGTCGGCCTGTCCTTCAGCCATTACGACGCGCTCTACCAGATCCCCGGCGGCGAGGCCGAGGAGGCGCGCACCCGGCTCACCCCGAACCAGGACCGCCTGCTCGCCCGCGGCGAATACCGGCCGCTGAACGGTCCGTTCGAGGTGCTGCGCTTCTGGGCCGGCGGCTCGGTCTACCGCCACGAGGAGATCGGCATCGGCGAGGACGGGATCGACGGGGTCCAGGCGATCTTCAAGAACCGCGAGGTCGAGGCCCGCTTCGAGGCGCAGCACGTCCCGGTCGTCACCGCGCTCGGCACGCTGACCGGCGCGGTCGGCGTCCAGGCGGGCCGGCGCGTGCTGAACTCGCAGCTCGAGAGCTTCCTGCCGCCGACCGAGTCGCGGATGCTGGCCGGCTACCTGTTCGAGGAGCTGGCGGTGGGGGGCGGCCTGCGCTTCCAGGCGGCGGGCCGGATCGAGGGCGACCGCCTCAACAGCATCGCGACGCAGTTTCCCGGCACCTACCTGCCCGACGGCACCGACCCGGCGAGCTACGCCCTGACCCGCCGCTTCGCCCCGAAGAGCGCCAGCATCGGCGCCCTGCAGGACCTGCCCTACGGCTTCGTGGCGAGCCTCAACGGCTCCTATGTCGAGCGCGCGCCCACCGGCTACGAGCTGTTCTCGCAAGGGCCGCACGACGCCACCGCGACCTTCGAGATCGGCGACCCGACCCTGCGCCTGGAGCGCGCCCGCACGGTCGAGATCTCCCTGCGCCGGGCGGAAGGCCCCCTACGCCTCGACGCCACCGGCTACTACACGCGCTACACCGGCTTCATCTACAAGCGCGACACCGGCAACCGCTGCGACGACGACTTCGCCTCCTGCGGCAGCGGCGACGAGCTGCGCCAGGTCGTCTACTCGCAGGCCAACGCCACCTTCTACGGCGCCGAGATCGGGGCGCAGCTCGACCTCCTGCCCGTCGGCGACGGCTGGGCGGGGCTCGAGGCGCAGTACGATTTCGTCCGCGCCCAGTTCGACGACGGCTCCTACGTGCCGCGCATCCCGCCGCACCGGCTCGGCGGCGGCGCCTACCTCCGCGCCGACGGCTGGTTCGCGCGGATCAACCTACTGCACGCCTTCGACCACACCGAGATCGCCCCGTTCGAGACGGTGACGCCGGGCTGGAACGACCTGCGCGCCGAACTCGCCTACACCCAGGCCCTCGACCCGGCGGTCTACGGCGCCACCGAGGTGACGCTCGGGCTGCAGGGCCGCAACCTGCTCGACGACGACATCCGCAACTCGGCCTCGTTCAAGAAGGACGAGATCCTGCTGCCGGGCCGCAATCTCCGCCTGTTCCTGACGGCGCGGTTCTGAAGGCGTCGGCCTAAGGGCTGCCCGCGCCGCCGCCGGACTTGCGGGTCGGCTTCGCCGCCGGCCGCTCGGGCGGCGCGACGGCGCCCGCCACCGTCCAATGGCACACCGCCGTGCCCTTGAGGGTGAGGCAGTCGTAGGCGCGGCCGTTGAGGCTGACATGGTCGACGAGCCCCGTGACCGCGGCGCGGTCCACGGGTCTGCAGCCGAGATCGGATTTCGGGTCGGTCGCGAGGGCGAGCGCGGCGGCCCTATCCTCCCCCGCGCTGCGCAGGACGCTGCGCAGATTGGCCAGCGAGGTGCACCCGATCACGGAAGCGGGGCGGGCCGCCGCCTTCGAATCGCCCGCCCTCGCCCCCGGCGCGGCGTCCGGCGCCGACCGGGCGGGGCCGGTGAGCGTCATGACGGCCAGGGCGAAGGCGGCCGGGACGGCGAGGGACCGGAGGAGGAGGGGCGGCGGGCGGGACATGGATCGGCCTCGGATGTCGGAGCCTCGTCCCGAGCGGCCGGCTTCCGGGACGGGACGCCGGCTCCCGCATACCATG
The DNA here is from genome assembly GCF_022179745.1 of Methylorubrum podarium. Lineage (GTDB taxonomy): Bacteria > Pseudomonadota > Alphaproteobacteria > Rhizobiales > Beijerinckiaceae > Methylobacterium > Methylobacterium podarium. The sequence goes on along the minus strand of NZ_BPRD01000128.1, from coordinate 20,280 downwards.
CCCGGCGCCGCGGACCGAGCACGGCTCCGTCCCGCGCGAGACCTCACGCATCCGCGCGCGCCCGCAGCTTGGCGTAGCGCTTGAGGACCCGGTCGCGGCGCAGCCGGCTCAGCCGGTCGATCCAGAAGATGCCGTCGAGCTGGTCGATCTCGTGCTGCAGGCAGGCGGCGCGCAGGCCCTCGGCCTCCTCCTCCCGCTCGGCGCCGTCGAGGTCGCGGTAGCGCACCCGGATCCGGGCCGGCCGCTCCACCGGCTCGACCACGCCCGGCATCGAGACGCTCCCCTCCGGATGCGTGGCCCGCTCGGGCGAGGCCCAGGCGAGGACGGGATCGACGTAGACCGCGTGCGGCTCGTCCGGCTGGAGGCGGATCACCACCACCCGCTCCGGCTGCCCGATATGGATCGCGGTCAGCCCCATCGCCGAGACGGCGCCGAGGGTGTCGAGCACGTCCGCCGCGAGCGCGCGGAGCGTCTCGCCGGGGGCGGCGGCCGGACCGGCGGGCCGGTGCAGGCGCGCATCGGGATAGAGGATCAGCGGGCGGACGGTCATGCGAGCGGGTTCCGGCGTCGGACAGCAGGGCCGTGGCCCCGGGCGATGCACGCCCGAGGTCGCGCAATCGTGTCAAGCGGGAAGGCGCCGAGGCCGGGAGGCGTCATCCGCACCGCCTTTCGGGTGGCGCTCCCAATTCCCGATCCCCTGCCCTTCCCCTGCAAGGTGATGGGGGGCTTTGGGCGATCTCCCGCGGCCCGAACATTGATGTTCCGCGGCCGTCACATCCCATCCGACCAGCAGAGCCGATCCCGATTCGCGATCTCAACGATCTTGGAACCGCTCCGGGGGCGATGCATTGTCGTCTCAACCTATGACGGAGCGATTTTTATGAAGACCATGACGACCCTGCTCGCCGGCGCCGTCGTCGCGGCGACGATGGCCGCCGCGGCACCGGCTTCCGCCCAGTCGATCACGATCGGCCCGAATGGCCCGGGCTTCGATCTGCGGTCCCGGGGCCAGCGTGAGCGCGACTACCGCCGCGAGATGCGTTCGCGTGACCGGGACGACTACTATCGCGAGCAGCGCTTCCGGGACCGCGACCGGTTCGACCGGGGCGGCTACAACCGTCGCGGCTACGATTACTGATCGAAGGCCGATCCCACATCATCGGGGGTGCGCCGCAATGGACTGCGGTCACGGCGCCGCCTCCGGACGACACGATGCGAAGGGTTGGGAAACCGGCCCTTCGCGCGTGGCGCATGGCGCGGACTCTCTGCCGCACGGGCGACGGCGGGCAGGCCGAGCGAATCGGACCGTGACCCCGGTCGCTCCCGCAACAAATGTTGTGATCACGACAATGTTAAGTGAGCCGACCGGGTCGAAAGACCGACTCATCCAACGTACTCGTCCCGAATGGCCAAGTTTCTGCCACGAAATTTCATCTTGAATGACGAGCTGTGTCGGCGGGAAACCTTTGCGCCGCTTGCGGGGTTGCCTCACCGAACATAACTTTGCCTCGTCGATCGGTGGCCGTCCCTGACCAGGCCCTCGATGCCCCCGGAAGGGACGCGGCACCGGCTTGTTTCCTCGGTCGCTTTGACGAACGGGACGGCCTTTTCGGCCGATGGCGGGACGCATGTCACACGGGGTGCCGCGGCGCGCGCAGGAGGAACCCGCATGCATACTGGTACCGTGAAATGGTTCGATGAGATCAAGGGCTACGGGTTCATCCAGCCCGACACCGGTGGCAAGGACGTGTTCGTCCACATCTCCGCCGTCCAGCAGGCGGGCCTGCGCGGCCTCGTCGAGGGTCAGAAGGTGACCTTCGACGTCGAGAACGACCGCCGCAGCGGCAAGCCGGCCGCCGTCAACCTGCAAGCCTCCTGAGGCGCGATCCTCGGGACCGCCATCCCTCCCAGCTGCTTCCGTATCGCAACAGGCCCGAAAATGTTATCGGAGCCGCCGCGAACAGGGGCGACCTGTGTTGCGTGTTGCGGCGCACTCGTGCATCGACTGCGCCGGTCTATCTTACCCAGCGCCGAGTCCCGACCGTCCGGAGACAGGATTGATCCGGCAGTCGGCCGTGTCACCGCATGAGAAAGGTCATATGAGCGCATTCGACTTCAGGAACTTCGAAGACCGTCGTCAGAACTCCCAGGCCGCCAAGGCGGCATTGCTTGAGAAGTTCAAGGCCCGTCCGCCTCTCGACGACCCGGAAATGCGCGCCAAGGCCCAGGCCCGTGCCGAGGTCGCCCGCGCTCGCGACGAGCGCGCCCGCGAGCGTGAGCGCATCCGCATTGAGACCGAGCGCAAGGCCGCCGAGGAGAAGCGCCTGCGCGAGGAGGCGGAGCTCGCCGCCCAGATCGCCCGTGAGGCGGCCGAGGCTGCGGCCCTTGCCGAGCGCAAGGCCGCCGAAGCCGCGGAGAAGAAGGCGGCCCGCGACGCGCGCTACGCCGCCCGCAAGGCCAATGTGAAGATCCGCCGCTGAGCCTCCGGCGCCGCTCCCGGCTTCCGGGAACCGCGCCGAACGCTCACACCGAAGCGGGTCCGTTTCGAGAGCAATCCACGCGCCGGACGCTTCGAGCCCGGCGCGTTTTCTTTTGCCCGAAGCCTCGCCGAGAGAAGCCTTCGAGAGAAGCCACCGAGACTTGCCGTGCGGCGGCGCAAGGTCCGGATGCGCGCGTGCGGGTACAGGTTCGGCCCGGCAGCGCATCCTGCGGCGATCTCTGTGGGCAGACTACGCAGTTCCTGGCCGGGACGGATCGGCACCGCTTGGCAAGCCCCGTCCCCCCGACGTTAGATCGCAGGACGCTTCGACGATGCGCGCCGCACCGGGGTGAACGGGGAGAGCCAGATCTTGCGTATCCTTGGCAACCATCGCGATCCGTCGGCCCGGCACCGCCGCGGCCTGACCGCGGCCGGCCTGTGTCTCGGCACGCTTCTCGGTCTTGGTCTCGGAGCCGGCCTCGGGCCGTCGCCGGCCGCGGCGCAGAGCGAGCCGCCGATCCGCAGCGCGGAGGATGCGTTCTGCCGCAGCGAGGCGCGGGCGCAGGTCTTCTCCGCCCCGGACCCGCTCAATCTGGGCCTGCGCGAGATCGGCCGCCGCATCTGGGCGAGCTGCATGGAGCGGACGCAGCGCAAGGGCAAGGCGCCGAAGAAGCCGCGCAAGCGCCGCCACCGCTGAGCGCCGGGCTCTCGCGCGCGAGCGGGACCGTCCCCACATCCCTGGCCGAGACAGGCAGGAGGCGACGGATGGGTTTTCTCGACGGACTGCTCGGGCATGGCAGCGACCTCTCCGCGGACGAGGTCGACCGGCAGCTCGCCGGGGTGCTGGCGCCGGGCGAGAGCGTGCGCGTCGCCTTCAAGGTGATCCGCGACCTGATGGTCTTCACCGACCGGCGCCTGATCCTGATCGATCGCCAGGGCATGACCGGCCGCAAGGTCGAGTACCTGACCGTGCCCTACCGGGCGATCACCTCGTTCTCGGTCGAGACCGCGGGCAGCTTCGACATGGATTCGGAGCTCAAGATCTGGATCTCGGGCCGGCCCGAGCCGATCCAGCGCACCCTCCGGCGCGGCGCCGACATTTTGGGAATTCAGCAGGCCATCGCCGGCTCGCTGAAATAGGGTTTTGGCCATGGCGCCGCAGGACAGGGCCGAGCCCGCCGTCACGGTCCGGCGGCTCGGACCCGGCGACATCCCGGCGATGCGGGCGCTCAACGCTCTGTTCGGGCGCGCCTTCGCCGAGCCCGAGACCTACGGCGCGGCCCCGCCCGACGACGCCTATCTCGCCGACCTGCTGGCCAAGGCGCATGTCGCGGTGCTGGTGGCGGAGACGGGTGGCGAAGACGGCGGCACCGTGCTCGGCGGCCTCGTCGCCTACGAACTCGACAAGGTCGAGCGGGCCCGGCGCGAGATCTACCTCTACGACCTCGCCGTCGAGGCCGGGCACCGCCGTCGCGGCATCGCCACGGCGCTGATCCGGCACCTGCAGGCGCATGCCGCGCACCGGGGCGCCTGGGTGATCTTCGTCCAGGGCGATTCCGGCGACGGTCCGGCGCTCGCGCTCTACGACCGCCTCGGCAGCCGCGAAGCCGTGCTGCATTTCGATCTGCCGGTCGAAACGCCCACCCTTGCCATCGCGGGCGAATCCCTCTAAAGGCGCGGCCTTCGCGTTCGCTCCGGCCGGGGGCTGAACGGACGGTGCCGTCCGCGGCACAGGGTTTTTTTCAAAAAACCCGTCGTCCGGTGTCTCCGCCTTCGATCAACCGCTCGGGCCATCAACACGGCTCGAAGGGCTTGGCGCCGAGAGAATGCGAGAGAACCGGCCCGACGAACCCGCGCTCCGCGGGCGGGCTTCCTTATGGCAAGGAAAGGCCCAAAAATGCCTCTCTACGAGCACGTCTTCCTGGCGCGCCAGGACGTGACGTCGCAGCAGGTCGAGACCATGGTCGAGACCTACAAGGGCGTCATCGAGGCGGGCGGCGGCACGATCGAGAAGATCGAGTCCTGGGGCGTCAAGTCCCTCGCCTACCGCATCAAGAAGAACCGCAAGGCGCATTTCACGCTCCTCAACATCTCCGCCCCCCCGGCCGCCCTGGCCGAGATGGAGCGCCAGATGCAGATCTCTGAGGACGTGCTGCGCTTCATGACCATCCGCGTCGAGCAGCTGGAGGCCGAGCCTTCCGCGATGATGCAGAAGCGCGACCGCGACGACCGCAAGGATCGCGACCGCGGCGACCGTCCGCGCCGCCGCGACGACGATTTCGGTGGTGACCGCGGCGACCGCGGCGACCGTCCCGAGCGCAACTTCGGCGGGGAGAACTGATCATGGCCTTCGGTGCTGGTGGCGGCGGTGGTGGCCGTCGTCCGTTCTTCCGTCGTCGCAAGAGCTGCCCCTTCTCGGGCGAGAACGCTCCCAAGATCGACTACAAGGACGTGAAGCTGCTCTCCCGCTACGTCTCGGAGCGCGGCAAGATCGTTCCCTCCCGCATCACCGCGGTCTCGGCCAAGAAGCAGCGCGAACTCGCCCAGGCGATCAAGCGCTCCCGCTTCCTCGGCCTGCTGCCCTACGTCATCAAGTAGGACCTCCGGCCGGCCCGCGCGCGGGCCGGCCATCATCGCCAGGGCGGCTCTCTCGAAAAAAAGAGCCGCCCGATCGTTGGGGCGTCGTCTTCGGCCCCTAACCCTGCCCTTCTTCGGGGACAGCGGGACAGCGGACTTCATGACCAAGGACATTCCTGTCGGCGCCGGTGCCGGCCTCGTGGCGGCGCTCCTGTTCGGGCTGCTGCTCAAGGCGACGGCGCTCTCGATCCTGCTCTACCTGCTCGCCCCGCTGCCGATCCTGATCGTCGGCCTGGGCTGGAGCCACCGCGCGGCGCTCGCCGCCGTCGTCTCGGGCGCCCTGGCGCTCGCCCTCTTCGTCTCGCCCTCCCTCGGCCTCGCCTTCGCGGCCTATCTCGCCATCCCCGCGTGGTGGCTCGCCTATCTCGCCCTGCTCGGGCGGCCCAAGGCCGATGGAACGGCGGACGGAACGATCGAGTGGTATCCCACGGGGCGCCTGCTCGCCTGGGTCGCGGGCACCGCGGCGCTCGCCTTCATCGCCATCGCCGTCATCGCCTCGCCCGACTACGACACCTTCCGCGCGCAGCTCACCGCGATGAGCCGCCGGGTCGTGCAGGTCCAGGTCCAGCGCGGCCGGATCCCCGCCCCGCCGCAGAGCGGCACCGCGAACGAGACCCCGGCCGGCAGCGCCGAGAAACCCGCCGCCCCGCCGCCGCAGGGCGATGCGCCGGCCAGGGACCAGTCCGCCCAGGCGGAGGCGAAGCCGGAGACGAAGGCGGATCCGAAGAGCGACGACCTCGCCGGCGAGGTGGCCGACGCCCTGGCGACCGTCGCGCCCGCGATCGCCGCCCAGGGTCTGACGATCCTGTTCACCTTCTATCTCTGGGCCGCCGCCCGCATCGTGCAGGTCTCGGGGCGCCTGCTCCGGCCCTGGCCCGACCTCCCCTCGACCATGATGCCGCGCACCGCCCTGCTCGTCTTCGCCGCGGCGCTCACGCTGGCGATGGTGCCCGGCTATCCGGGGGCGCTCGGCATCGCCCTGATCGGCGCCTTCAGCGCGGCCTTCGCGCTCCAGGGGCTCGCCGCCTTCCACGACCGCAGCCGCGGCCGGCCGGGGCGCTTCGCCCTGCTCGCCGGCCTCTACGTGCTGCTGTTCCTCACCCAGGGCGTGGCCATGCTCGCCCTGATCCTGTTCGGCATCGCCGACACCGCCCTCGACCGGCGCCGCCCGCAGACCCGCGGCGGCGCCTGATCGAACCCGCTTCCAAGAGAATCCGAAGGAGAAGTCAGATGGAAGTCATCCTGCTCGAACGCGTCGCCAAGCTCGGCCAGATGGGCGAGACCGTGAACGTGCGCCCCGGCTACGCCCGCAACTTCCTGCTCGCCCGCGGCAAGGCCCTGCGCGCGACGGAAGCCAACAAGAAGCACTTCGAGGCCCAGCGCGCCCAGCTCGAGGCCCGCAACCTCGAGCGCCGAAGCGAGGCCCAGACGGTGGCCGAGAAGCTCGACGGCCAGAGCTTCGTGCTGATCCGCCAGTCCGGCGAGACCGGCGTGCTCTACGGCTCGGTCTCGACCCGCGACCTCGCCGAGGTCGTCACCAAGGACGGCTTCACGGTCGAGCGCGGCCAGTTCGTGCTCAACCAGCCGATCAAGACGCTGGGCCTGCACACCGTGCCGGTTCACCTCCACCCGGAGGTCGAGGTCAACATCACCGTCAACGTCGCCCGCTCGCCGGAAGAGGCCGAGCGTCAGGCCCGCGGCGAGTCGGTCACCGAGCGCGAGCAGTTCAACCTCGACGACCTCGGCCTCGAAGTCGGCCAGGCGCTGGCCGATGCCGGCGAGGCCGCCGACGACCGCGGCTAAGTCCGGGATCGCGAAGGGATCATCCCTTCGCCGGGGTGCCGGGGCGGAGCCCCGGCATTCTTCCAGGGCTCCGCCCTGGACCCGCGAAAGGACTCGTCCTTTCGAAACCCGTGACTTCGCGGTGGAGAACGGGGATGCGCCGGCCTTCGGCGTTGACTTGTTCTCAATCCGTTCCAGCATGACGCCCGCGATTCCCGATGCCGGGAGCCGCGGGCGTCTCGCGTTCCGGGGCCCGTGGCGCGGGCGTTGCAGCCGCCTCCGGTGGGGTCGGCTAAGGAAGGCTTCACCATCCCGAGGCAAGGTCCGGCGGGCATGAGACGGGGCGGCCGATGCGGGCCGCCCGCGAAACGGAGCGACGGACAAGCGCCATGGCCCTGCCCAACGCCCTCACGGCCAATCTCGAGACGGTGCAGCCGGAATACCGGGTGCCGCCGCACAACATCGACGCGGAGCAGGCCCTGCTCGGCGCGATCATGGTCAACAACGACGCCTATTACCGCGTCTCGGACTTCCTGCTGCCCGAGCACTTCATGGAGGCGGTCCACCGCCAGATTTTTGAAGTCGCGGTCTCGCTGATCAAGGCCGGCAAGCTCGCCACGCCGATCACGCTCAAGACCTATCTCGGCGACGCCGATCTCGGCGGCGTCACGCCGATGCAGTACCTCGCCCGCCTCGCCGCCGAGGCCACCACCGTCATCAATGCCGGCGAGTACGGCCGCACCATCTACGATCTGGCGATCCGCCGCCGCCTCATCACCATCGGCGAGGATCTGGTCAACGGCGCCTACGAGGCCCCCGTCGAGGCCGCGCCCCGCGACCAGATCGAGGCGACCGAGCGCCGGCTCTACGAGCTCGCCGAATCCGGCAAGTACGACGGCGGCTTCCAGAAGTTCTCCGACGCCCTGACCGCGGCCATCGACATGGCGGCGAAAGCCTACCAGCGCGACGGCAAGCTGTCGGGCATCGCCACGGGGCTGACCGACCTCGACGCCAAGATGGGTGGGCTGCAGCCCTCCGACCTGATCATCCTCGCGGGGCGCCCGGCCATGGGCAAGACCTCGCTCGTGACCAACATCGCCTTCAACATCGCCAAGGCCTATCGCGGCGAGAAACAGGCCGACGGCACCATGCTGACGGTCAACGGCGGCATCGTCGGCTTCTTCTCGCTCGAAATGTCGGCCGAGCAGTTGGCGACCCGCATCATCGCCGAGCAATCCGGCGTGCCCTCCTACAAGATCCGCCGCGGCGACATCCGCCCGGAGGATTTTTACAAGATCACCGATGCGGCGCGGGACATGCAGACGATCCCGTTCTACATCGACCAGACCGGCGGCATCTCCATCGCCCAGCTCGCCGCCCGCGCCCGGCGCCTCAAGCGCCAGAAGGGCCTCGACCTCCTCATCGTCGACTACCTCCAGCTCCTGTCGGGCTCGGGCAAGCGCTCCGACAACCGCGTGCAGGAGATGACCGAGATCACCACCGGCATGAAGGCGCTGGCCAAGGAGCTGGCGGTGCCGATCATCGGCCTGTCGCAGCTCTCGCGTCAGGTCGAGAACCGCGACGACAAGCGGCCGCAGCTCGCGGATCTGCGCGAATCCGGCTCGATCGAGCAGGACGCCGACGTGGTGATGTTCGTGTTCCGCGAGGAGTACTACGTCGGCAACAAGAAGCCGCGCGAGGGCACGGAGGAGTTCTTCGCCTGGGAGGCGGAGATGCAGCGCGTCCACGGCAAGGCCGAGGTCATCCTCGGCAAGCAGCGCCACGGCCCGACCGGCACGGTGGAGTTGCAGTTCGACGCCAACATCACCCGGTTCTCGAACCTGGCGAGTGACGATCGGTATGGCGAACTCTCAGGGCCGAATGCGGCGCTGGGCTCACCACAGAAGCGAATCGGCCATCAGCCAGAGTGATCGGATGCCTGAGCAGATGTGACCGGAGCGATTCGCCAAGCCTGCCCACCGAGACAACCCATGCCGACGCCGCTGCTCCTCACCTGCGCCGATCCTCTCGAGCCGCGGATGGTGGAGCCCGCCTTCCGGGCGGAGGCGGAGGCGGCGCGCGCGGCGGGCTTCGCCCTCGCCCTGCTCGATCACGACGAGCTGGACCGGCGGGTCGATCCCGGTGCCGCCCTGCGCCGGGCGCGTCTCGACGGGGGCGGTCCGGCGGTCTACCGCGGCTGGATGCTGCGCGGCGACGCCTATGCGCGCCTGTTCGAGGCCCTGGCCGGGCGCGGCGTCGGCCTGCTGACCACGCCCGCCGCATACGCCGCCTGCCATCACGCGCCGGGCTCCTACCCGGCGCTCGCGCCCTGGATGCCGCGGACGGCGTGGCTGCCGCTCGCCCGGATCGACGACGCGGCGGCGTTGCGCGCCGTTCTCGACCCGTTCGGAGCCGCGCCGGTCATCCTCAAGGACTGGGTCAAGTCGCAGGCCTCCGGCTACTGGGACGAGGCCTGCTTCATCCCCGACGCGTCCGACGCGGCGCACGTCGCCCGGGTGATCGGGCGGTTCCGCGCCTTGCAGGGCGAGAGCCTGGAGGGCGGCCTCGTGTTCAAGGCCTACGTGCCGCTCAGGCCCGTCGGCGGGCCCGCGCACGAGCACCGCGCCTTCGTCGTGCGCGGTGCCGTCGTGGGGTGCTGGCCGCGTGGGGAGGGCCCTTCCCCGTCGCCGCCGCCCGACCTGCTCGCCGCCATCGCCGCGGCGGTGCCGAGCCCCTTCGCCTCGGCCGATCTCGCGCAGGATCTCGACGGGCGCTGGTGGCTGCTGGAGGTCGGCGACGGCGGGGTCTCCGGACTGCCGGACCCGGACGCGGCCGTCCCGCTCTTCGCGGCGCTCGCCGCGACCTTGGCGGGGCGGGGCGTGTCACGCTGATCGGCCCCCGTGCACGGCTCGACCATCGCCGCCGGCAGCGCCGCAGCACTCCTTGTGGTAAGCTCTGCGCCTACCGTCGGGATCGGAGAGGCGACGTGGCTCTCGCACCGAAGGCGCGGCCGCCCGCGCCTCCTACGCTGAACGAGGTTTTCGAGGCCGAGCAGCAGCTCGTCGGCTTGATGCTGACCGATCCAGCGACCCATGGACGGATCGCCGCGATCCTGCGCGACGAGGATTGGACCCAGAACCTTCATCGCGGCGTGTTCGAGGTTGTAGGCCGCTTCGTTGAAGAGGGGCGACCCGTCTCGCCTGCGTCGGTCTTGCCTAAGGTCAGTGACGTGGCGCCAGACGGTGGGCCAGCCAATCGCTATCTCATCGCACTCGTCGCGGGCGCCCCCTCTTCGGCTTTCGCCGAACCTCTTGCGCGTCGGCTCGCCGAGGCCGCCCACGCACGCTCGGGTCCCAATCACCTCGACCGGGACCTCTACGCCTGGGCCTATGAGCAGGCCCTCGCTCTTCGGCGCGGGCAGTTCTCCGCTCTCGACGCGCTCAATCTGGCCGAGGAGATCGAGGACTTGGGCGGCGCGATCTACAACCAAATGGAGAGCGCGCTGCGGCTCACGCTGATGCATCTTCTGAAGTGGGATCATCAGCCGGAGAAACGGACACGGAGCTGGCATCTGTCGATCCGCAACGGCCGACTTGATGTCGAAGAACTGCTGGACCGCCATCCGAGCCTGAAGCACAGGCTTCCCGGCGCCCTAGCGCGCGCCTATCGCCGCGCCCGCATCGAGGCCGCTGGCGAGACCGACCTCGACGACGACGTGTTTCCCGCCGAGTGCCCCTATACGTTCGAAGACATCATGACCCGGCCGGTGCCCTGGCCGCCGGAGGGCGGGGAGTCCTGATCATCTCCGGAGACAATCCCGTACCCACGGGCCACGGCGCCCGCCTGACGGTCGATCTCGCGGCTCTGGTCGCCAACTGGCGGACCCTCGCGGCCCACGCCCCGCGGGCCGAGTGCGGCGCCGTGGTGAAGGCCGACGCCTATGGCTGCGGATTGTCCGCGGTCGCACCCGCCCTCTGGCGGGCGGGCTGCCGGACGTTCTTCGTGGCGCACCTCTCCGAGGGCATCGCCGCGCGCCGCCTCCTGCCAGAGGCGGCGATCTACGTGCTCAACGGCCTGCCGCCGGACAGCGTCGAGGCATTCCGCACCCATGCCCTGCGCCCCGTCCTCGGCGACCGCGACGAACTCTTCGAATGGGCCGCCGCCGCGGACGGCGCGGCGCCGGCCGCGCTCCATTCGGCCGCGCTCCACGTCGATACCGGCATGAACCGGCTCGGCCTGCCGGTGGCCGAGGCGCTGGCGCTGGCGGGCGATCCGGTGATCGCGCGGGCCGGGATCGACCTCGTGATGAGCCACCTCGTCAGCGCGGAGCAGCCGGACGATTCCCTCAACGCGCGGCAGGCCGCCGATTTTCTGCGCGTTCGGGCCGCCTTCCCCGGCCTGCGCGCCTCGCTCGCCAACTCCTCGGGCACCTGCCTCGCGGATGCCGCGCGCCACGACCTGCTGCGGCCGGGCTACGCCCTGTTCGGCGGCAACCCGGAGCCGGGCCGACCCAACCCGATGCGGCCGGTGGTGCGGCTGGAGGCCACCATCCTTCAGGTCCGTACCGTCGGGGCCGGCGAGAGCTGCGGCTACAACGCCCGCTGGCAGGCCCCCGCCCCGCGGCGGCTGGCTACGCTCTCGCTCGGCTACGCCGACGGCTATCCCCGCTCGGCGAGCAATTCCGGCCACGCGCTGGTCGGCGGCGTCCCCTGCCCGATCGTCGGCCTGATCTCGATGGACCTCATCATCCTCGACGTCACCGAAGCGCCCGACGCCCGCCGCGGCGGCACCGCCACGCTGATCGGCGGCAACCTCGATATCGACAGCGTGGGCCGCGCCGCGGGCACCATCGGCTACGAGATCCTGACCGGCCTGAGTTCCCGTTATGTTCGCACTTATGTAGAGTAATCCTTCGAACGGGTGCCCCCATCCACGTCCTCGTCCTGAAGTGCCGGAGCGAAGCGTAGGCCTCGAAGGATCCTCCAGATCCCGCGCGGTGACTGGACGATCCTTCGAGGCCGCTGTCGCGGCACCTCAGGATGAGGGTGCGGGTTGGACGCCCCGAAAACGCTCGGCCCGAAGACATCCTGCCCCATGGCCAAGATCCAACAGACCTTCGTCTGCCAGTCCTGCGGGGCGGTCTACAACCGCTGGCGCGGGCGCTGCGAGGCCTGCAACGGCTGGAACACGATCCAGGAGGAGGTGCCCAGCGCGGGTCCGCAATCCGGCCCGGCGGCGACGCGTCCGTCGCGGGCGCGGGGCCGCGTCTTCGCCCTCGAAGGCCTGACCGGCGAGGCCAAGGAGGCGCCGCGCACGGCCTCCGGCATCGACGAGCTCGACCGCGTCACCGGCGGCGGCTTCGTCCGCGGTTCGGTGATCCTGCTCGGCGGCGATCCCGGCATCGGCAAGTCGACCCTGCTGATGCAGGCCTCCGCCGCCATGGCCAAACGCGGCGAGCGCGTCGCCTACATCTCCGGCGAGGAGGCGGTGGGGCAGGTGCGCCTGCGCGCCGAGCGCCTGGGGCTCGCGGGGCACCCGGTGGAACTCGCCGCGCAGACCAACGTCGAGGACATCGTCGAGACGCTCTCGCAGGGCCATCCGCCGGCGCTCACCATCATCGACTCGATCCAGACCATGTGGACCGAGACGGTGGAATCGGCGCCGGGCACCGTCACCCAGGTGCGAAGCTCGGCTCAGGCCTTGATCCGCTTCGCCAAGACCACCGGCACGGCCGTGATCCTCGTCGGCCACGTCACCAAGGACGGGCAGATCGCGGGGCCTCGCGTCGTCGAGCACATGGTCGATGCCGTCGCCTCGTTCGAGGGCGACCAGGGCCATCACTTCCGCATCCTGCGCGCGGTGAAGAACCGCTTCGGGCCGACCGACGAGATCGGCGTGTTCGAGATGACCGATGCGGGCCTCGCCGAGGTGCCGAACCCCTCCGCCCTGTTCCTCGCCGGCCGCGACCACGCCGCGCCGGGCACCGCGGTCTTCGCCGGGATGGAGGGCACGCGGCCGCTGCTGGTCGAGATCCAGGCGCTCGTCGCCCCCTCCTCGCTCGGCATGCCGCGCCGGGCCGTGGTCGGCTGGGACCCCAACCGCCTGTCGATGGTGCTCGCCGTGCTGGAGGCCCATGGCGGCATCCGGCTCGGGGGCCACGACGTCTATCTCAACGTCGCGGGGGGCCTGCGCATCTCCGAGCCCGCCGCCGACCTCGCGGTCGCCGCCGCGCTCGTCTCCTCGCTCTCGGGGGCGGCGCTTCCCTCCGACTCGGTCTATTTCGGCGAACTCGGCCTGTCGGGGGCGGTGCGGCCGGTCTCGCAGGCGCCCGCCCGCCTGAAGGAGGCGCTCAAGCTCGGCTTCGGCAAGGCGATCACCCCGCAGGGGCGCGGCGAGACCGGCGAGCGGGCCCTGCCGACCGAGGCCCTGCGCCACATCGCCGACCTCGTCGCCGGCATCGCCTCGGGGGCACCGCGGCGGGGCGGGCGGCAAAGGGCCGTCAGCTACGACGAGGAGGTGTGAGGCCCGGATGCTCTCCCGCCGTCAGGCGTGCGGATTCGCGCGACACCAATCTTTCATGCCGTCCATCAGCTCGGCGATCGGCAGGTTCTCGATATCGCTATCCGAGAAACCGCGCATTTTCAGCCGATCGTAGTTCGCGGCCATGAAGTCGTTGAAGCGGTTCCAGACCGCCGTCGGACCGGGAAGCTTCAAGCCGGCTTCTGTCGCCAGCCAGTTCCGAACCTGCGTGAGGATCTCGACGGGCTGGTTGCCGTGAACGGCGATGTCGGAGTTCGAGAGATCGGATAGAGCAGCCTGATAGCGGTAGCGCTCCGCTTCGAGGATGAGACATCGCTTGTCGGCAAGAGCCGGGTCCCCGAAGATCTGGCAGCCGATATCGAGACCTAGCTCGAAGGGCATGTTGAGCCGGTAGAACTCACCCTTTTTCTCCGCACGCAGCCGGGAGAGGTCGTGAATGCCGTACTTCGCCTCTCTGATGAGGCGAACGATCTTGTCGATGCGCGGCTTGCCGGAATTGAGCCCTTCGAGCGCGATGCGCGGATCGAATCCGAGATCCGTTACGCAGAAGAGCAACGGCCGTAGGAGCGGAAGGTAGTCCCGATCGAAAGGGCAGTTGACGAAAACGGACGTCTCGTAAGGCACGTCGGGACGCCGTCAGCCCTTGGGCGGATGCGGATCGTTCCCGTAGCTGTTCCTGTCGCGAATCGTCCCATCGGCCCGATGGATGTAGAGTTCGCCGTGCTCCTGCCGAGCCTTGTCGCGCGCATAGGCGATGGCCGCGTCCTGAGTTGGGAAGGTCTTCGATGCACGAGCCGATCCGGTCCGGCGCACGGCCCAACCGCCGCGGATTGCCGGGACCACGTGCTGACCCTTTTTGGCCATGGCGTTCTTCGATTCTGCGGCACCGATGTTCACGTAAGTTAGCATCGGAGACTCCAAGGGACCAAGAGGCTTTCGTTGCAACGCCGATGAGCCGCCCCTCTCCGTGTCCCCCGTGCGACCCCGCCGCCCCGAAGGTGACGGCCGAGGTTCGGCGGGGTATATGGTTAAAGACCAGAGCGGACGCGCGGCCCGGGGGAGCCGTCGTCGTCCGGGCAAGGCTGCCCCGTCCCGCCCCAGCGAACCATATCCTGCGATGCCGTTTTCCGTCCTCGACCTCGTGGTGCTCGGCATCGTGCTCGTCTCGGCGCTGCTCGCCGCCGTGCGCGGCGTGACCCGCGAGGTGCTCGCGATCATTGCCTGGGTGGCCGCCGCCGCGGTGGCGTGGTCGCTCCACCCGCTGCTCCTACCCACCGTCAAGCAGCACATCTCCAGCGACACGGTGGCGCTCGTCGCCTCCATCGCCGCGATCTTCCTCGCCACCCTGATCGTGGTCTCGCTGGTGACGGTGAAGATCTCCGACCTCGTGCTCGATTCGCGCATCGGCGCCGTCGACCGCTCGCTCGGCTTCCTGTTCGGGGCGGGCCGCGGCTTCCTGATCTGCGTGATCGGCTGGGTGTTCCTGGCCTGGCTCGTCCAGGGCAAGGTTCCGGACTGGGCGGCGCAGGCCAAGAGCCGGTCGCTGCTCGAGAGTTCGGGCGAGGCGCTGGTGGCGCAATTGCCCGACAACCCGGAGGGCTTCCTCAAGCAGTTCCGCAAGCCGAAGGGCGACGGGCCGGCCGAGGAGCCGCCGCCGGAGACCGATCTCCCGGCCCAGCGCCGCAGCGAGGCCGGCCCCGAGCCGAAGCGCTAGAGCATCGTCCCGAAAGGCGGCCGCCGGCTTTCGGAAGAAAGACGATGCGAGATCAAAGACCTGGAGCATCGTCCCGGATCCGATATCCAGGACGATGCTCTGAGGCGAAGGGCCGATCGCCGAATCTCCGGCCTGCGCGAGCGATGCGCGCGGAGGGCGAAGGATATGCTGGAATCGGTCTTGGTTGCGACGCGATCCGCGCCTAGGTAACGGTTTCACGACGGTCCCGGCGTCACCCCTCGCGGCAGAGACCGCGGGCGGCGGCGCCTTCGGCCGTTTCCCGCCGTGCCGGATGCGAGGCCCGCGAGACCCGCGCGCCCCCAGGATTCGAGATCGACATGTCAGCTGTCAGCGCGAGCGCCGACGTCCGGGATCCGGACATCGACGGGGACACGCTTCGCGAGGAATGCGGCGTCTTCGGCATCTACGGGCACGACGACGCCTCGGCCATCGTGGCGCTCGGGCTGCACGCCCTGCAGCATCGCGGCCAGGAGGCGGCGGGCATCGTCTCCTACGACGACGGCGTGTTCCACTCCGAGCGCCGCCAGGGTCTCGTGGGCGATTCCTTCTCCGACCGCGCCACGATCGAGCGGCTCGCCGGGCGCTCGGCCATCGGCCACGTGCGCTACTCGACCACCGGCGGCACCATCCTGCGCAACGTGCAGCCGCTGTTCGCCGAACTCGCCGGCGGCGGGCTGGCGGTCGCGCATAACGGCAACCTCACCAACGCGCTCTCGATCCGCCGCGACCTCGTGCGCGACGGCGCCATCACCCAATCGACCTCGGACACCGAGGTGATCCTCCACCTGGTCGCCCGCTCGCGCAAACCCCGCATCGTCGAGCGCTTCATCGACGCGCTGCAGCAGATCGAGGGCGCCTACGCCATCGTCGCGCTGACCAACAAGAAGCTCATCGGCGCCCGCGATCCCCTCGGCATCCGCCCCCTGGTGCTCGGCGAGCTCGACGGGCGCTACATCCTCGCCTCCGAGACCTGCGCGCTCGACATCATCGGCGCCCGCTTCATCCGCGACGTCGAGAACGGCGAGGTGGTCGTGATCTCGGAAGAGGGGGTCGAGTCGATCCGCTTCGCGGAGGCGCGGCCGATGCGCCCCTGCATCTTCGAGTACATCTACTTCGCCCGCCCCGATTCGGTAGTGAACGGCAAGAGCGTCTACGCCGTGCGGAAAAGCATCGGCGAGGAGCTCGCCCGCGAGGCCCTGCCCGAGGCCGACGTGGTGATCCCGGTGCCGGATTCCGGCGTGCCCGCGGCCCTCGGCTTCGCGCAGGCGGCCGGCCTGCCCTTCGAGATGGGCATCATCCGCAACCACTATGTCGGGCGCACCTTCATCCAGCCGACCCAGACCGTGCGCGAACTCGGGGTGCGGATGAAGCACTCGGCCAACCGCGCCGCGGTCGAGGGCAAGCGCATCGTGCTCGTGGACGACAGCCTCGTGCGCGGCACCACCTCCGTGAAGATCGTGCGGATGATGCGCGATGCCGGCGCCCGCGAGGTGCATTTCCGCATCGCCTCGCCGCCGATCACCTATCCCGATTTCTACGGCATCGACACGCCCGAGCGCGAGAAGCTCCTGGCCGCCACCCACGACCTCGAAGGGATGCGGAAATATATCGGCGCGGATTCGCTGGCCTTCCTGTCGATCCCCGGCCTGTACCGGGCGATGGGGGAGGAGGAGCGCAACGCCGCCTGCCCGCAATACACCGACCATTGCTTCACCGGCGACTACCCGACCGGCCTGACCGACCTGGCGATCGCCGGGCCGAAGCGCTTCGCGATGCTGGCCGAGGCGGACTGAGCGCATGGCCGACAGGATCCTCGACGGCCGCGTCGCCGTCGTCACCGGCGCCTCCCGCGGCATCGGCCAGGCCGCGGCGCTGGCGCTGGGGCAAGCCGGCGCCCACGTGGTCGCCGTCGCCCGGACCCAGGGCGGCCTGGAAGAGCTCGACGACGCGATCCGGCGGGCCGGCGGCAACGCGACGTTGGTGCCCCTCGACCTCACCGATTTCGATGCCATCGACCGCCTCGGCGCGGCGCTCGACGCGCGCTGGGGCCGGCTCGACATCGTCGTTGGCAATGCGGGCATCCTCGGCAACCTGATGCCGGTCAGCCACGTCACGCCGAAGGTCTGGGACCAGGTGATGGCGATCAACGTCACCGCCAACTGGCGCCTGATCCGCTCGTTCGACCCGCTGCTGCAGCGCTCGGATGCGGGCCGGGCGATCTTCGTCTCCTCCGGCGCCGCCGCGAAGTGCCGGGCCTATTGGGGGCCCTACTCCGTCTCGAAGGCGGCGCTGGAGGCGATGGTGCGCACCTACGCCGCCGAGAACGCGCGCACGCGGGTGCGCGCCATGCTGCTCAACCCCGGCCCGCTGCGCACCCGCATGCGCGCGGCGGCGATGCCGGGCGAGGATCCGGCGACGCTCAGGACCCCGGAGGAGCTGGCGCCGCATTTCGTGCGGCTGGCCTCGCCCGAATGGAACGAGACGGGCAAACTCTACGATTTCCCGAGCGACCGGGTTCTGGATTTCCAGTCTCCCCGGTAAGGGGGTCCGGGGCCTCAGGCCCCGGCGGGTGACGGGCGGAGCCCGTCTTCTTGGGCTTGTAGGGTTCTTCCATGATCGACGTCCGCTGCATCTGCGCCATCGGCCAGCGGGGCCAGCTCGGCCTCAACGGGCATCTCCCCTGGGAGGGCAACACCGATCCGCTCTTCGTCGAGGACGTGACGCGCTTCTTCGCGCTCACCATGGGCCACGTGCTGATCGCCGGGCCGAAGACCGTGGCCTCGGTGCCGGAATTCGCGTTCAAGGACCGCACCATCGACGTGATCCGCTCGCACGAGGATCCGGAAGAGGTGCTGAAGCGCTATCCCGGCCGGCGCATCTTCGTCGGCGGCGGCATCGCGGTGTGGAACGTCTACGCGAAGTACATCCAGCACTGGGACATCACCCGCCTGCCCTACGACGGCGAGGCCGACCGCTGGTTCGACCCCGCCTGGCTCGTCGGCGGGGCGCTGCGGGCGGGCTGACGCCCCTGCTGTCACGCGAGGGCGCCCCGCCACCAGGGTCGTGACCATGGTCTTTCGCAAGCGCCGGACGATCGAGCCGCCGCCCGTCGTCATCGGCAGCCTCGATGGCTTCGCGAACGGGCGCCTGCACGGCTGGATCTGCGACTTCCTGCATCAGGGCGAGAGCGCCTATGTCGAGGTGCATTGGCGCGGGACCATGCTGATGCGCCTTCGGGCGAACCTCGCCCGGCACGACGTCAACGCGATCGGCGTCGCCGGCGACCACGGTTACTGCTTCCGGCTCCCGGCCCTGCCGCCTCTCGGCCGCGGCGACCTGACCCTGGTGGCCGAGATCAGGGGGACGTTCCATCCCATCGCCCTCAGCGCCTTGGAAGACCAGATCCTCGCCTTCTTCTCTCCCAGCCCCGAGGTCGCCTCCCTCGACCGCTGCCGGCAGCTGTGGGGCGCGAACCAGACGCGTGAGACCGTCTCATCGAAGACGTACCACGACGTGATCTACCTCCCGTTCACCGCGGGAAAGCTGCTCGACCACGATCCCCACTGGGGCCTCTACACCGCCGACGGGCATCTCATCCCGGAAGCGGCGTTTCGGCGGGGCGTCGACCTTACCCTTGTCGGCCAGAGCGAGCGGATCGCCATCGACGGCGAGGCCCTCGACACCGCCCCCTTCGACACGATGGTCTACGGCGGGCCGCTGCTGGCGCATTACGGCCACTTCCTGCTCACGACCCTGGCCCGTTGCTGGGCCATCGACGGCTCGGCCCCGGTGCTGTTTCACTCCGTGCCCGCGGTTCAGGACCACGGGGCCCGCTACATCCTCGAACTTCTGCGCTGCGCCGGGCTGGAGAACCGCAGCTTCTCCTTCGATCGGCCGACCCGCATCAGGCGGGTCGTCGTTCCCGAACCGTCCTTCTACGAGCAGCACAGCGTCTGGACGCATCACGCGACCGCCCTGTCGGCGATCGGGCGCAACGTCGCGCCGGTCGCGACCTCGGTGCCGAAGAAGGTCTATCTCTCGAAATCCCGCCTGCATTCCGGCGTGACCGGGTTGGACGGCGAGGCCTTCATCGACCTCAGGATGAGGCAGGCCGGCTTCGCCGTCGTCCACCCGGAAAGCCTCGGCCTCGCCGAGCAGGTCAACCTCTTCCGCAGGGCCGAACTCATCGTGGGGACGGCCGGATCGGCGTTCCACACCCTCGCGCTGGTGCCGCATACCTCCGCGAGACGGGTCGTTCTGACGCTGAACGAATTCCTGAACAGCAATTTCCTGCTGCTCGACCGCGTCAGCGGCGGACAAGCGGAGTATTTCTCGCTCAAGGACGACCTGATCCTGGCCGAGTCCGAGCAATTCTCCACGATGTACGCCATCAGGAACGCCAACCATCTGGCTGACAGGATCATCGCCGTCGCCTCGTGACGCCCTCCCCCGTCGCCCCCCCGCGGACAACGCGCCCTCGTCGGCCCCTCCCCATCCCCGCTGCCGCATGGCGGTTCCAGCCGGCATTCGCTAAGGAGGCTCGGCCGAAGCCGCGGACGGCTGCGGGCGAGCGCAGGGTGTGATCGGATGAGTGGAACGGACGCGGGAGCCGGCGACACGGAAGCCACCGCCGATTTCGGCTACGAGCGCGTGCGCCTCTCCGAGAAGCAGGCCCGCGTCGACGACGTGTTCCGCTCGGTCGCGCGCCGCTACGACTTGATGAACGACCTGATGTCGGGCGGGTTGCACCGGGCCTGGAAGTCGCACCTGATCTCGATGCTGCGCCCGTCGCGCACGCGGCCCCACCGCCATCTCGACGTCGCCGGCGGCACCGGCGACATCGCCTTCCGCACCCTGGAGGCGGGCGGGCCCGAGACCCACGTCACCGTGCTCGACATCAACGAGGCGATGCTGCGGGTCGGCGCCGAGCGGGCGGGCCATCGCTACGACGGTCGCATCGACTTCGTGACCGGCAATGCCGAGACGCTGCCGCTGCCGGCGAACCATTTCGACAGCTACACCATCGCCTTCGGCATCCGGAACGTGCCGCGCATCGACGTGGCGCTCCGGGAAGCGCACCGGGTGCTCAAGCCCGGCGGGCGCTTCC
>NZ_BPRD01000127.1 GCF_022179745.1 Methylorubrum podarium | reverse complement strand
CCTCGATCCGGATCGGATAGGCCCCGTGCGGGAAGGCGGCCCGCGCCTCGGTGAGTTCGGCGTGGCTCACGGGGACGAAGCGGATCCGGTCGAAGGGCCGGAGCAGCCAGGGGTGGTCGGGCACGAATTCGCGGGTCATGCGCCACGTGTTCCAGATCTGGATCGTGCGCCCGAACAGCTGGTACCCGCCCGGCCCCTCCATGCCGTAGATGCACATGTAGGCGCCGCCGATGCCGACCGCGTTCTCCGGCGTCCAGGTGCGGGCCGGGTTGTACTTCGTCGTGACGAGGCGGTGGCGCGGATCGACCGGGGTCGCCACCGGCGCGCCGAGATAGACGTCGCCGAGCCCCATCACGAGGTATTTCGCGTCGAAGATGATGCTTCGCACCGCCGCCTCGTCGGGCAGGCCGTTGATGCGGCGGATGAACTCGATGTTCGAGGGGCACCAGGGCGCGTTGGGGCGCACCAGTTCCTGGTACTTGCGCATGGCGAGTTCGGCCTGCGGGTCGTTCCACGACAGCGGCAGGTACACCGTTCGGCTCGGGACGCTCACATCCTCGGCGGCCGGCAGGCCGGCCTCGATCTCGCGCAACAGGCCGAGGAGGCGGGGGCGCGACAGGGCCGTGCCGTCGTAGTGGATCTGCAGCGAGCGGATGCCCGGCGTCAGGTCGATCAGGCCCGGCAGCCGCGCCGCGCGCACCGCTTCGGCGAGGAGGTGGACGCGCAGGCGCAGGCCGATATCGAGGGCCATCGGGCCGTACTCGACGAGGAGGTTGTCGTCGCCCTGCCGCCGGTAGGCGACGGGGACCGGACCGGTCTCGTCGCGGGCGAGGATGGGGGAGCCGGGCGTGTTCCCTCTCCCCTCCGCGGGCACCCTCCCCCGCAGAGGGGGGAGGGCTTTCGCCAGTGCTTCATCCTCCGGCCGTTCCACCGGCCGGAACCGCACGGTGTCGCCGGGCCGGAGTTGGCCCATCTTCCACAATTCGTCGCGGGCGATGACGCCCGGGCAGACGAAGCCGCCGAGGCTCGGGCCGTCGGGGCCGAGCAGGATCGGCATGTCGCCGGTGAAGTCGATGGCGCCGACGGCGTAGGCGTTGTCGTGCAGGTTCGAAGGGTGGAGCCCCGCCTCGCCGCCGTCGCTGCGGGCCCAGCGCGGGGTCGGGCCGATCAGCCGCACGCCGGTGCGGGCCGAGTTGAAGTGCACCTCGTAAGATTCCGAGAACAGGTCGGCGATGTCGGCCTCCTGGAAGAAGTCCGGCGCCCCGTGCGGGCCGTAGACGACGCCGATCTCCCAGGCATGCGTCAGCGGCGCGGGCTCGGGCGGGGCCGCCTCCACCGTCGGCGCGTCGCCGAGATGGAGCACGTCGCCGGCCTTCAGCACCCCGGTGGCGTGGCCGCCGAAGGCGCCGAGCGCGAAGGTGGCGCGGGAACCGAGCACGGCCGGCGCGGAAAAACCGCCGCGCAGGGCCAGATAGGCGCGCTGGCCCGGCCCCTCGATCGCGCCGACGGCGAGCGTCTGTCCCGCCCTGACCGGGAAGGCCGCGCCGTGGGGGCGCGGCGCGCCGTCGAGGGTGAGCCGCATCGCGGCGCCCGCCAGCGCCACCCGAGCGTCCGCGTGGAAGCGGAGCGTCGGGCCGGAGACGGTCAGTTCGAGGGCGCAGGTGTCCCGGTCGTTGCCGACCAGGGCGTTGGCGAGGCGGAAGGAGCGGGCATCCATCGGCCCGCTCGGCGGCACGCCGACCTCCCACAGGCCCAGCCGGCCGGGCAGCTCCTGCAGGCTCGATTGCGGGCCGGGCAGCAGCACCTCGATGCTGTTGGGGCGGTATTCGAGATCGCGCAGGGCCGTCGTCGCCACCCGGCCGCTCGCGAAGAGGTCGGAGGCGGCGATGGTGCGCAGGTAGTCGAGGTTGGTCTCGATGCCGGAAACGGCGGTCTGGCCGAGCGCCGCCCGGAGCGCCGCGATGGCGGCCGACCGGTCGGCACCGGTGACGATGATCTTGGCGAGCATGGGATCGTAGAACGGCGTGACCTCGGTGCCCGTGGCGATCCAGCCGTCGATGCGGGCGGTGTCGGGAAAGCGCACCTCGGTCAGCAGGCCGGCGCTCGGTGCGAAATTGGCGTGCGGGATCTCGGCGTAGAGCCGGGCCTCGATCGCCGTCCCCCGCGGTGCGAGCGGCCCGGCCGCCGCGATCGGATCCTCGCCCGCGGCCTGGCGCACCATCCATTCCACGAGGTCGATGCCGAACACGGCCTCCGTCACCGGGTGCTCGACCTGGAGCCGCGTGTTCACTTCGAGGAAGGAAAAATCCTCGCGGGCGGGATCGTAGATGAACTCGACCGTGCCGGCCGAGGCGTAGGCGACGCTCTCACCGAGCGCCACCGCCGCGGCGTGGAGCCGGGCGCGGGTCGCGTCGGAGAGGCCGGGGGCGGGCGTCTCCTCGATCACCTTCTGGTTCCGGCGCTGGAGCGAGCAGTCGCGCTCACCCAAGGCCACGACGCGGCCTTGCCCGTCGCCGAAGATCTGCACCTCGACATGGCGGGCCTGCGCCACGAAGCGTTCGAGGTAGACGCGGGCATCGCCGAAGCTGGCGCGGGCCGTCCGCTCCACCGCGGCGAAGCGCTCGGCCAGCTCTTGCGCCGAATGGCAGAGCTGCATCCCGATGCCGCCGCCGCCCGCGGTGCTCTTCAGCATCACCGGATAGCCGATCGCCTCGGCCGCGCTCAGCGCGGCCTCCACGTCCGGCAGAAGATCGGTGCCGGGCAGGAGCGGCACGCCGCTGGCTTTGGCCAGTTCGCGGGCGGTGTGCTTGAGGCCGAAGGCGCGCAGATGCTCCGGGCGCGGACCGATGAAGGCGATCCCCTCCGCCGCCAGCCGCTCGGCGAAGCCGACATTTTCGGAGAGGAAGCCGTAGCCGGGATGGACGGCCTCGGCGCCTGTTTCCTTGCAGGCGGCGATCACGGCCTCGACGTCGAGATAGCTCTGCGCGGCCGGCGCCGGCCCGAGGCGCACGGCCTCGTCGGCGGCGAGCACGCCCGGCGTGAAGCGGTCGGCGTCGGAATAGACGGCGACGGACGCGATGCCCATGCGCGTCAGCGTGCGCACGACGCGGGCGGCGATCTCGCCGCGATTGGCGACCAGAACCTTGGCGAACATCTCGGGTCAGCCCTCGCGGACCGTCACGCGGATCGGCGTGGGGTTGAAGCCGTTGCAGGGGTTGTTGATCTGCGGGCAGTTCGAGATGACGCAGATCACGTCCATCTCGGCCCTGAGCTCGACGTAGTCGCCGGGCGACGAGACGCCGTCGACGATGGCGAGCCCGCCGTCCTGCTCGATCGGCACGTTCATGAAGAAGTTGATGTTCGGCACGATGTCGCGCTTGGACAGGCCGTACTTCGCCACCTCGATGGCGAAATTCTCGCGGCAGGCGTGGAGATACTTCGTGGCGTGGCCGAAGCGGACGGTGTTGCTCTCGCAGGAGCAGGCCCCGGCGGAGGTGTCGTGGCGCCCGCAGGAATCGGCGGTGACGGTGAGCATCACCCGGCCCTCGCTCGACATCACCCGCGTGCCGGTGGTGACGTAGGCCGCGCCCTGCTCGCGCAGGGTGTCCTGGGCGGAGTAGCGCTCGGTGAGGTCGTCGGCCCGGTAGAACAGGGTATCGACGGCCTGGCAGCCTTCCAGATCCTCGATGCGGATCGTCTGGCCCGCCCGCACGAGCGTGGAGAACGGCGCCTGCGCGGGCACCACCTGATCGAAGAGCGCGGTCACGGTGTCGGTCATCGGTCTGCCTCCCCTTCAGAAGCCGGCGGCGGCGTTGTTCTCGAAGCCGCGCACGGCCTCGATCGTGGCGGTGCGGCAGAGGTCGTCCGATGCCGGGGCGGGCGCCCGGAAGCGGGTGACGGCGACCGGGTTCGGCGCGTAGTCGGGTGCCGGATCGAGGGGGTGGGGACAGTTCGAGAGGGCGACGGTCAGGTCCATCTCGGCGCGCAGGTCGACGAAATCCCCCGCCGCGCGGCCGGCCTCGTTCCAGGCGAAGCGGCCCTCCGGCCCGACGACGACGGGGGCGAAGAACGAGACGCAGGGCGGGATGTCGCGCCGCTCCAGACCGCTCTTGAGGGCGGCCAGCACGAGGTTGTCGCGGGTGTTGCGGTGGGGACCGCCGGCGTAGCGCGCCGCGTTCGAGGCGGCATTGGAGCCGCCGACGAGCGCATCGTGGGCACCGCAGGAATCCTCCGTGAGCGAGAGCATCACGCGGCCCATGTCGGAGAACAGCACCCGGCCCTTTCGCAGGGCGGCGGTCCACTGCATCTTGACGGTGTCGGCGGTGTTCAGCCGCTCGCTCGGATCGGTGGCCGACCACGCCGCCAGGGCGACGCTCGACGGGCCGTGGTCGAGGCTGAGCCGGAGCGCCTCGCCGGCTTTGAGCGCGGTGGTCCAGTACCAGCCGCCGGGGATCGTCTCGCGGTGGAGGATCGTGCCCGCGTCGAGCGGCAGGCCGCCGCGGGGGCTCGGGCCGGGCAGGGCGCGGGGGGCGTGGCCCTGGCCCGCCCGCTTCAGCTCCTCGTAGCGGCGGCGGTTTTCCGCAATCACGCTCGCTTCGTCCGACATGGTCGTGTCTCCGATGGGGCCGGGTCGTCCCGGCTCAGGAGCCCCGTCGCGGCCGGGCCGTCCCGGCAGGCCGATCTTCTGTTGATTTCGATGCTCGGTCTCACCCTCTCCCCTCATCCTGAGGTGCCGCGAAGCGGCCTCGAAGGAGGGCTCCAGGGATCGCGCGGCCGGCTGGAGCGCTCCTTCGAGGCTGAGCTGACGCTCACCACCTCAGGATGAGGGTGAGGGTGGGACGGTCACGGGTGGTCGGGCGCCGAGGGCCCCTCGTAGAAGGCGAAGAGCTTGCGGGCGGGCTCGACAATCTCCCAGGTGCCGGTGAAGCCGGCCGGCGACACGAAGGCGTCGCCGGCGCGGAAGGTGGTTTTCTCGCCCGCCTCGTCGGTGACGACGATGACGCCCTCCAGCAGGTGGCAGAACTCGCTCTCGGTGAAGACGACCCGCCAGGTCCCGCGCTCCGCCGCCCAGGTGCCGGCGGAGAAGCGCCCGTCGGCGCTGGTGAAGTGGAGCGTCGCCGTCTGGACGGGGTCGCCGGCCAGGATGCGCTCGGGCGCCGGCCGGTAGGTCGAGGGCGCGGCGGCAGAGGTCGCGAAGGCGATGACTTTGGTCACGGAAGCCTCCGCCTAGAACAGGTGGCTGTAGCGCTCGATCTCCCACGGGCTCACCGTGAGATGGTAGGCGTTCCACTCCTCGCGCTTGTAGCGGATGAATTCTTCGCGGAGGCCGGCGCCGAGGGTGGCCTCGACCAGCGGGTCGGCGGCGAAGGCGTCGATCGCCTCCTGCAGGGTCTGGGGCAGGAACTCGATGCCGCGCTCCTTCCGCTCGGCGTCGCTCAGTTCGTAGAGGTTGTCCTCGTTGGGCGCGCCGGGATCGATCCGCTCGCGCACGCCCTCCAGGCCCGCCGCGAGCACCAGGGCGGCGGCGAGGTAGGGGTTGACCGCCCCGTCGGCGTTGCGGCTCTCGCAGCGCCCGCCCCCGGCCGGCACCCGCACCGAGTTGGTGCGGTTGTTCGAGCCGTAGGAGTTGAAGACCGGCGCCCAGGAGAAGCCCGCCATCGCCCCCTGGCGCACGAGGCGCTTGTAGCTGTTCACCGTCGGCGCGAAGGCGGCGCAGAGCGCCCGGCCGTGGCGCAGCACGCCGCCGATGAAGTGGTAGCCGGTCTCGGTGAGGCCCAAGCCCCGGGGATCGTCGCCCGGCGCACAGGCGAACAGGTTGCGGCCGGTCTCGGCGTCGGAGAGCGACATGTTGAAATGGGCGCCGTTGCCGGTGCGGTCGGCGAAGGGCTTGGGCATCATCGTCGCGATCAGCCCCTCCTCCTTGGCGTAGTGCTTCGCCATCATGCGGAAGAAGGTCAGCCGGTCGCAGGTCGTGAGCGCGTCGGCGTACTGGAAGTCGAACTCGAACTGGCCGTTCGCATCCTCGTGGTCGAACGAGTACAGATCCCAGCCGAGATCGTTGATCGTGGTCGCGACCTTGTCGAGCCAGGAGAAGTTGTCGACGAAGCCGCGCACGTCGTAGCAGGGTTTCACGAGTTTATCGTCCGCGACCGGCGTGTGCAGCGAGCCGTCGGCGGCCTGGCGCAAGAGGAAGATCTCGCACTCGATGCCGAGGTTGAAGCCGAAGCCCATGGCCTCGGCCTGCTTCAGCACGTTCTTCAGGGCGACACGGGTCGAGAGCGGGTAGGGCTTGCCCCGGGAGGTGAGGTCGGCCGGCGCCCAGGCGAGCCTGCTCTCCCAGGGGAGCGGGATGACGCGCGAGAGGTCGGGGACCGAGGCGAGCTCGTCCTCGTTCGGAGCCTGTCCGAGACCGTCGAGGGCGTAGCCGGTGTAGCGCTCGGAGCCGGCCGCCATCTGCGGCAGGTGGTCGAGGGGGACCACCTTGGCCTTCTGCGCGCCGTGGATGTCGACATAGGCGCCGATGACGTACTTCACGCCTTTGCTGCGTAGGTCGTCCTGCACGGCGCGGATCGCCGGATCGATATCGCTGGTGTGGCCCATGGCTTCAGGCTCCTTTCGGGGCGACGGCCCGGCCGTCGTAGGAATGGGGGAGGGGCGGGGTCTCGGTGAGCCCGCGGCGGACGAGGGCGGCGAGGTCCTCGACCATCCAGGCGAACAGCTCGGCGCCCTCCGCCGGGCTCGCCCGCGAGGGCGAGCCGGTGACGCCGTTGCGGCTGGTGCGGTTGACCGGGTGGGCGAAGACGAGCCCCCCGGTGCGGTCCGGGTCGTCGGACTCCGCGATGCGGTCTTCGCGGACGAGGGCGGGGGCGAGCGCCTGCATCAGCGCGGTCTCGGCCCGGTTGGCGTGCCAGTCCTCGGCGTCGGCGAAATGGGCCGAGCGCACCCGCTCGCTGACGGTGGCGGTGTTGACGAGCGCCACCATCAGGTCGTCGTGGGCCGCGCGCAGCAGTTCGAGCGCGCAGCGCAGGGGGGCGGCGTTGGTGACGTGCCCGTTGACGAGGAACAGGCGGCGCACGCCCGAGTGATAGGCCTGGGCGCCGATCTGTCGGACGAGATCGGTCATCAGCAGCGGGTCGAGGGCGATCGTTCCGGGCCAGCGCCGGGAATGGCCCAGCGAGCAGCCGTAGGGGAGGGTGGGCAGCATCAGGACGCCCGTGCGCGCCGAGACCTCGCGGCAGAGGGTGTCGGCCAGCACGAAATCCATGCCGCAGCCGAGATGCGGCCCGTGCTGCTCGGTGGCGCCGACGGGGAGCAGCGCGGCCCCCGCGGCGCGGGTGAGGTCGCCGGGGATTTCCTCCCAGGTGCGTTCGGACCAGAGCACGGGGAGGCTCGGGAGCGGGCTCATTCGACCTCGTCCCCCACGCTCGCCATGCGGGTGACGATGTCGAGGCCGCCGAGATCGGCCGGGCCGTCGGCCTCGGCCTCGCCCGGATGGATCAGCGCGTCGAGCCGGGCGCGGGTGGCGCGGAATTCCGGCGTCAGGCTCTGGCCGGGATGGCGCGGCCGGGGCACCGGCACCTCGATCAGTTCTTCGACCTCGCCGGGATGGGCCTTCAGGACGAGGATGCGGTCGGCGAGATGGACGGCCTCGTCGAGGTCGTGGGTGATGAAGACGATGGTGATGTCGATCTTGCGCCAGATCTCGATCAGGTAGGCCTGCATCCGGGCGCGGGACTGCGCGTCGAGCGCCGAGAACGGCTCGTCCATCAGCAGGATGCGCGGGCGCATGGCGAGCGCGCGGGCGATCGCCACGCGCTGCTTCATGCCACCCGAGAGCTGGTGCGGGTAGGCGTCGGCGAAGCGCTCCAGGCCGATGAGCGCCAGCCACTGCGCCGCCTCGCGCTCGGCGACGTGGCGCGACTCGCCGTTCTCCTCGAGCCCGAAGGCGACGTTGCGCTTGACCGTGAGCCAGGGGAACAGGGTGTAGCCCTGGAACACCATGCCCCGGTCGGCGCCGGGTCCGGAGACGGGCACGCCGCCGACGCTGACGGTGCCGGAACTCTTGGTCTCGAGGCCGGCGAGGATGCGCACGAAGGTGGACTTGCCGCAGCCCGACGGCCCGACGACGCAGAGGAATTCCCGGCGGTGGGTGACGAGGTCGATGCCGCGCAAGGCGACCGTCTCGGCGCCGTCGGCATTGCGGAAGACCTTGCCGAGGCCCTCGACCCGCAGGGCGACGTCGCGGGCCTTCAGCCGGTCGAAGCGGGCGCGCACGGCCTCGCCTTGGCTGCGGTAGTCGCAGGGCTCGGCGGTCAGCGGGATCGGGGCGGACGCGCTCACGCGATCACACAGACCGTCATTCATGACATCGCTCATGCCTCGGCCCTCGCGTAGGGGAACAGGCGGCGGCCGATCAGGGCCAGGGCGATGTCGGTGGCGATGCCGACGAGGCCGATCACGAGGATCGCCGCGTAGACGTTGTCGAAGTGCTGGTAGCGGGCCTGCTGCGTGATGAAGAAGGTGATGCCCGAGGACGTGCCGATCAGCTCGGCGACGATCAGGTAGGTCCAGGCCCAGCCGAGCAGGATGCGCTGGTCGCGGTAGATCTGCGGCAGCACCGCCGGCACGATCACCCGGCGGATCAGGCGCAGGTTGCGCGAGCCCATGGTGAGCGCCGCCTCGACCAGGAGCGGATCGACCCGGCGCGTGGTGTTGGCGATGACGAGCACCTGCTGGAAGAAGGTGCCGATGACGATGATGGCGATCTTCGGCCCGTCGTAGATCCCGAGGATCGCGACCATCAGCGCGCCGAAGGCGGGCGCCGGCAGGTAGCGCACGAACTCGATCACGGGCTCGGTCAGCCGGGCGATCGTCGGCTGCGCCCCGCAGAGCACGCCGAGCGGCACGCCGACGAGGGACGAGAGCGTGAAGCCCCAGAATATGATCTGGATCGAGTGCCACAGGCTGGCCGGCAGCCAGATCGCGTCGCGCTGGGGCGGCGGCGCCGTGAGCGTGGTCCAGAAGGCGACCGCGACCTCGTGCGGCGCCGGCAGGTAGACGGGATTCGCCGCGCGGCCCTCGGGCACGGCCGTGCCGGCCCCCTGGGCCGCCGCGACCTCCTCGGAGAAGGCCGCCCGCGGCACCCGCATGCCGGGCTCCATCCAGGCCACGTCGCCGGGCTCGGTCACCTCGATCAGCGGATGCCAGAGGAAGGGCAGGTAGGAGACGGCGGCCCAGAGGCCGAGCGGCAGGAGGAAGGAGAGGAGGGTGAGCGTGATGCGCCGCCGCGGCGACAGCGGACGCGCCGCGCCGACCCAGGAGCGCCGCGCCCGCCCGGCGACGGGGGGCACCGTGGCGACCGGCGGGAGCGGGGCGACCGCTTCCGCCGGAGCGGCGTCCCCGTCGGACCGGCGTCGAGTCTGCGGCGCGCGCATCGGCTCGCTCCCCCTCACTTGCCGTCGGTCAGCGCCGGGTCGATGCTGGCCTTCACGTCCTGCGGGGTCTTGTAGACCTCGAACTTGACGTTGAAGGCGTCCGCGTGCCGGCTCGAACCGTAGAGCGAGCCGAAGCCGTCGGCGTCCTTCATCACGGCGCGGCCCTCGGCCAGCGTCAGGAGCTTCGTGCCCTTGAGGAAGCGGGTGAACACGGCCGGCTCGACGCCGACCTTGGCCGCCATGATGGCCACCGCGTCCGCTTGCGTCTTCGGGTCCTGGATATAGCCGACGACCCGGTCCCACAGGCCGACGAACTTGATCCAGTCGGACCGCCGCGCGGCGAGGCTCGCGGGCGTCACCGTGACCACGTCGTAGATCAGGCCCGGGCGGTCGGCGGAGGTGTAGAGCGGACGAGCGCCGGCCGCGCCGCGCATGGCCTGGCCGGCGATCGGCTGCCACGCGCCGATGGCCGCGACGTCGCCGGAGGCGAGGACCTGCGGCGTCTCGTTGGTCTTGGCGTTGACGAGGGTGACGTCGCTCTCCTTGATCCCGGCCTTCTGCAGTCCGTCGATGAGGAGGAGATGCTCGACGAGGCCGACTTCGAGGCCGACCTTCTTGCCCTTCAGGTCGGCCAGCGACTTCACCCCCGGCTTGCCGACGATCATGTCGTTGCCGTTCGAGTAGTCGGTGAGCATGATCATGACGTTGCGGGCGCCGTTGCCGCTCATGACGAGGGCGTCGCCGTTGGTGCAGGTCACCGCGTCGAGCTTGCCCGCCGAGAAGGCGTCCATCGAGGCGGAATAGTCGAACCACTCGAACTTGGCGTCGATGCCGGCCTCCTTGAGCCAGCCCTTCTCGATGGCGACCTGCCACGCCACCCAGCCCGGCCAGTCGCTGTAGCCGATGCGCAGCGGCTCGGCGGCCTGCGCCATCGGCGCGGCGAGGAGGCCGAGCGCGAGGGTGAGAGCGGACAGGCCGCGCCGGACGCCCGTGAGGCCGCCGGTGATCAGACTCGGGATGCGCATGTCTCGTCTCCTGGGAGGGCCGTCTCGTCGGGCTTGCGGGTGCGGATCGGGCGCTCGTCGATGCTGCGCGCGCCGACGGGCAGCGACGGGCGGAAAAGCCCATCGTTGGAGAGCCGGAGCCGAAGCGCCGGAAAGGAGGGAGGCTGGGCGACGGCGCGGCTCGACGCGCCGTCGCCGCCTACGAAACGATGTCGGGGAAGCCGTCGGGAGGCACGGCCGGGGCGGGCCGGCGGCCGAGGCCGGCCGGCGCGACCACGCCCGGCGCGGCAAGCATCGCGGGGTGGGCCCAAGTGTTGATCGAAGATGTCGAGACGACGGTCTCGGAGGCTCTGCCGGGCATACGTCCCTTCCAATACAGAAAGAGATTGTACAAGACCTGTCCTTGCCAATCTCTGGCCAGTGAGGTCTCCCGGGCTTTTATCCCGCCGTGCATCCGGGCGGATGTCTCCCGCCGCGGCAACCGCTCTCGGACCGAACACATCGAAGCGATGCTGGAACCCTAGCGATCAACTCGATGACTTTTCTAAGATCTGTGTTTTTGCTGGTCAAGCAAAGAACATCCCGCGCCTGCGCAACTTTTTATCGTTCATGCCCATGTTTTGAGCGCCGTGCGGCGTGAATTGGCATCCGGCATGGACGGGCGGTACGGCGACCGGCTGCCGATACCTTCGCTGGCGGGGCCGCAACGGACGTCGCCCTGCTCAAATCCCGCACATATCATGCAACTTTTTTGGACAACATTGCCCGGAATCGCGGCACGCCCCGGCGAAGCCCGCCGATTGTGGCGGTAAATTGCTGGAACGTCGGCCGGCGCCAATAAAACGTCGCAATACGACAAGCCACCTGGAATGACTGGAAATAACCTTTGATCGTCCAAGATAAAACTATAAAAATTTCCGTCAAGGACGATATCGCCACACACTGAAAGGTTTCGCCCATGGGCCGGATCAATCTTGAAGGTATCAGCAAGATATTCGGCTCGAACTCCGCCAAGGCGCTCGATCTGATCGCGCAGGGAAAGCGCAAGAGCGACGTCGCCGCCGCCTGCGGAGCCGTCGTCGGATTGCGCGACATCTCGTTCGACATCGAAGAGGGCGAGATCCTCGTCCTGATGGGACTGTCCGGCTCCGGCAAATCGACGCTCCTGCGCTGCATGAACCGGCTCGTGGAGCCGTCCTGCGGCCGCATCGTCGTGGACGGGGTGGACGTCACCCGGCTCGGCCGCAAGGAGCTGCTCGCCTTCCGCCAGAAGACCTTCGGCATGGTCTTCCAGCACTTCGCCCTGCTGCCGAACCGGACCATCCTCGGGAATGTCGGCTTCGGGCTCGAGATCAAGGGCGTCTCCGACAAGGAGCGCACCGAGCGGTCGATGCAGGCCATCGAGCTCGTCGGCCTCAAGGGCTGGGAATCGAAGTACCCCAACGAATTGTCCGGCGGCATGCAGCAGCGCGCGGGTCTCGCGCGGGCGCTCGCGGCGGATGCGGACATCCTCCTCATGGACGAGGCCTTCAGCGCCCTCGATCCCCTGATCCGGCGCGACATGCAGGCGGAGCTGCGCGACCTCCAGCGCAAGCTCAAGAAGACCATCGTCTTCGTCTCGCACGATCTCGACGAGGCCATCGCGCTGGGCGGGCGCATCGTCCTGATGAAGGACGGCGAGGTGGTCCAGATCGGACAGCCCGAGGAGATCGTGGCCCGCCCGG
>NZ_BPRD01000126.1 GCF_022179745.1 Methylorubrum podarium | reverse complement strand
ATTTTGCTGGCCCGTTCACGGCCGTGTGCGGCGATGCACGCCCCATCATAGGAGTGGAACCAAGCGCCCGGGGATCCGTTCAGCTTGCCGAGAGCGCCGAGAGACGGCGCGAACACAATGAGCGGAGAAACGCGATGAGCAGCACGACCGACAAGATCAAGGGTGCCGCCAACGAGGTCGCCGGCAACGTCAAGCAGGGCGTCGGCAACGTCACGGGCAACGACAAGCTGAAGGCCGAGGGCAAGGCCCAGGAAGTCGAGGGCAAGACCCAGCGCACCGTCGGCGAGGCCAAGGAAGGCGTGAAGAACGCTGCGGACGCGGTGAAGAGCAAGCTCTAAGCGTTCGCACCGAAGGCATCTGCCGACACTAACCCGACGGCCGGAGCCGCACCCGACCGGGTGCGGCTTCCTCGTTTCGAGCCCCGCCGCGGCGCGGGCTCGGCGGACGAATTTGATTCAAGGAATTTCATCATGAACAGGGACCAGATCGAGGGCGGCCTGCGCAACCTCAAGGGCCGCGGCCGGACCGCGCTCGGCGCCGTGGCGGGCCGTGCCCGTCCCCAGGTCGAGGGCGCCTACGAGCAGGTCGCCGGCGTGGCGCAGTCCGCCTATGGCCGGACACGCGACCGGGCCGAGGACATCTACGAGGACGGTTACCGCCTCGCCGACGAGGCCGTTTCCCGCGGCCGGCATCTCCGCGACGAGGCCGTGGGCCGCGGACGCCACCTCCACGACGAGGCCCGTACCCGCGGGCGCCACTTCCGCGACGAGGCGAGCCGGCGCGGTCGTGCCCTCGCCGTCCGGGCGGACGAGAACCGGGGCACGACCCTGGCCCTGGTCGCCGCGACGGCGTTCGGGCTCGGCCTGCTCGTCAGCCGCCGCCGCTGACGGCGGCCTTCGTCCCTGTCGTCTTGGCGGCCGTCTTGGCGGCCGTCTTGGCCTCGTAGAGGGCGCGGTCGGCCCGCGCGAGCAGGGCATCGACCGTGTCGCCCGACGCCGTCGTCCAAGCGGCGCCGAGGCTGGCGCTCACCCGAACCATCCCGGCTTCGACGGCGATGGGCTCGGCGGTGGCGGCGCGGACGGCCTCCGGAAAGAGGTCCGCGCCCTCCGGCACGATCAGGATGAATTCGTCGCCGCCGGGTCGTGCCGCGAACAGGCCGTGCGACGCGGCGAGCCCGGCGAGCCGTCGGCCGATCTCCCTCAGTACAGAGTCGCCCGCGGCGTGGCCGAGGCGATCGTTGACCGGCTTGAAACCGTCGAGATCGAGGCTGAGCACACCGGGCCGCTGCCCGGCCTCGAGCCGTCCGGCGAGATGCTCGCGCAGATACATCCGGTTCGGCAGCCCCGTGAGGTCGTCGTGGCGAGCGATGTGGCGGAGCCGCGCGTTCGCCGCCTCCCGCTCGGTCACGTCCCGGTCGATGCCGCGGTAGCCGCGGAACGCGCCGTCGGCGCCGAACAGCGGCACGCCGCTCGTCTCCAGCACGACGAGGCTGCCGTCCTTGCGGAGGTTGCGGTTGAGAAGCTGGGCGAAGGGCCGCCGCTCGGCGGCGATGGCACCGAAGATCCGTCCGACCCGCTCCGCCTCGTCCGGCGGCATGAAGTCGAAGGGCGTGCGTCCGACCACCTCCTCCGGCTCGCGGCCGAGCAGGGCGACGCATTGGCGCGAGGCGTAGGTGTAGCAGCCCTGCGCATCCACCTCCCAGATCCAGTCCGAATTCTGCTCCAGCATCTCCTGCAGGCGGACCAGCTCGGCCCGCATCGCCCCGGCCGCATCCTCATCCGCCGCCCCGGGATCGGGCGGCATCGCGGCAGGCCTGTTCGGAGGAAGCGTGTTCACGGACGGTCGGCGCTGGCCACGGGGATGGTCCCGCAAGTCTTGGAGCATCTTGACTAACGAGCGGTTGAGACGGGAAGTGTCCGGGATCCGCGAGCCCTCAAGCGCGCGATCAGGGAGATGACAGCATGCCGGCGCGATCCTGGCTCGACCTCACGACGGCGGAGATCCGCGCCCGCGACATGGGCCGGGCGATCGCGGTGCTTCCGGTCGCCGCGGTGGAGCAGCACGGGCCGCACCTGCCGCTCGGCACCGACACCCTGATCGCGGAGGGCTATCTGGAGCGGGTGGCCCGCCTCGTGCCGGAGGCGCTCGACGTGCTGCTCCTGCCGGTCCAGGCGGTCGGCAAGTCGGACGAGCACGATTCCTTTCCCGGCACGCTGACCCTGACCGCCGCGACCGCGCTCGCCGCCTGGACCGAGATCGGCGCCGGCCTGCACCAGTCGGGCTGCACGAAGCTCGTGATCGTCTCCTCCCACGGCGGCAACAGCGCGCTCATCGACCTCGTGGCGGGCGAGTTGGGCGGCCGTTTCGGCATGGTGGCGGTGACGACCTCGTGGAGCCGCCTCGGCCTGCCGGAGGGCCTGTTCCCCGCCGACGAGATCCGCCACGGCATCCATGCCGGCGGCATCGAGACCGCGCTGATGCTGGCCCTGCGGCCCGACCTCGTGCGGCGGGACCGGATCGAGACCTTCGCGCCCCGCACGGTGGCGATGGAACGCGATTTCACGCTGCTGCGCGCCGGCCGCCCGGCGGCCTTCGCCTGGAAGACGGAAGACCTGCACCCGTCCGGCGCCCTGGGCGACGCCCGCCTCGGCACGGCGGAGGCCGGCGCGGCGGCGCTCGATCACGGCGCGCGCGCCTTCGTGCGGCTGCTGGAGGAAGTGGATCGCTTTTCGTTGTAGGGTCGCGGATGACGCCGCCCATCGATCTCGAATCCTCGTCCGCTTCCTGAGGAGACGTTCTGGACGGGACGAGGACAGCCCACGCCCCTCTTGACGATGGAGGAGGGTGCGGCACAACCTTTTCGGGTGTGGAGCAGGGCGTGAGACACTCCGAAAGCAATCTGATCGGCATCGGGCTCTACACGCCCGCGGAAGCCGGCCGCCTGCTCCGGATCTCGCCGGCAAAGATCTCCCGATGGTTGAGGGGCCATGAGGTGGCCGGCCGGCGCTACGAGTCGCTCTGGACACCGCAAGTCGATCTCGGTGACGAGGGGTTCGCGCTCGGCTTCCGCGATCTGCAGGAGGTGCGCGTCGCCGACGCCTTCATCAAGCGCGGCCTCAGCCCTCAACGGGTCAGGCAGGCGATCGAGATGGCGCGCGCGATCGTCCAGGATGAGCGGCCCCTCTCGACGGCCCGCTTCCGCACCGATGGGCGGAGCATCTTCCTCCAAGTCGCCGAGGAGGACGGGGAGGCGAAACTCATCGACCTCTTCAGGAAGCAGTTCGCCTTCAAGGAGATCCTGGAGCGAAGCTTGGTCCATCTCGACTACGACGAGGCAGGGATTCCCTCGCGTTGGTGGCCCCTCGGGCGGTCACGGTCGGTCGTGATCGATCCCGCCCGCTCGTTCGGACAGCCGATCGAAGCCGAGACGTCCGTTCCCGTCGAGGCCCTCGTCAACGCCGTGACGGCGGAGGGTTCGCCCGAGGCCGCGGCGCTGGCCTGGGATGTTCCGGTCCGGGCGGTCAAGCGCGCCCTCGCGTTCCGGCGCGAGATGGATGCGCGGCAGGCCGCTTGAGCGTCCGGGTCTTCTTCGACAACTGCACCTCGCCGGTGCTGGCCGAGACGGTCGGCGGCTATCTCAGGCATCTCGGTCAACGCGCCGACCACATCCGTGATCTCCCCTGCGGACGCCACGCATCGGACTTCGAGTGGATCGCGTATCTGGCCGGCACGGGCGATGAATGGCTCACGGTCACGGGCGACGGCCGGCTTCAGAAGAACAAGGCGGAACGGGCAGCCTTCCGCCGAGCCGGCCTGAAGGGCGTCGTCCTCGCTCCGGCCTACCAGAAGACACCGCTCAACCAGCAGGCCTCCTTCCTGATCTGGCGCTGGCCGGAGATCCAGTCGCTGCTCAAACTGGCGCCGCCGTTCCTGTTCGAGGTGCCCATGGGCAAAGCGAGCGGCATTCGTCAATTGCCTCTCTGACGCGAGTGCTCTGCCCCGGCGCAAAAGGCTTCCACCGCGTCGCAGGCTTCCGCGACGCCGTCCTCCTGTGCCATCCGCGCCTTGGCCGCCGTGCAGGCCTGGGCGACGCGGGGATCGGTCAGCAGCCGGCGCAGCGTCGGCACGGCGCGGGCCGGGGTGAAGCGGCGGCGGCTCAGGGCAGTGCCGACGCCGAGACGGCCCAGCCAGCGCGCCTCGTCGAAGTGATCGAAGGCGACGGGCACCACGAGTTGCGGAATGCCGGCCGCGAGCGCCTGGGCGACGGTGCCGATCCCGCCATGATGGATCAGCGCGGCGCAGCGGGGCAGCACGCGGCTGAACGGAGCGTAGGGCACGTGCAGCACGCTCGGGGGCAAGTCCGCCGGCACCTGCCCGCCCTGCGGCGCGAGGAGGAGGCCGCGCCGGCCCAAGCGGGTGCAGACGCGCAGCGCGGTGCGGAAGAAGGCTTGGCTGCGCGAAATGGCCGAGCCGTAGGTGAAGGCGAGCGGCGGCGGCCCCGCCGCCAGAAACCCCGCGACGGCGGGCTCCGGCTCGGCGACGTCGCCGAAGCGATCCGCGAGCGGGAAGCCGACCTGCAGGGATTGGGGCATCCGGTGGGGCTGCGGCGCGGCGTACCATCGGGGAAACGTGAGCAGGACGCGCTGCGGGCTGCTCCACCAGCGGCGAAGCCGGCGCACCGGCGGCAGGTCCAGCCGCGCGCGAAACCCGTTGAGCGCCGGCAGGGCCGCGGGCCCGATCACGAAGCGGTCCGCTCCCCATCCGATCCAGTGCCGGATGCGCGCCGGCAACCGCTCGGGAAGGGGCAGGCCGGGCAGGATCGGCGGATCGGTGCGGCTCCCGGCGAGCAGCGGCATGAGGTGGACCGTGACGACGTCGAGGCCGAGCTTCTCCTGCGCCACCCGCGCTCCGAGGGCCAGCGTCGAGGCGAGCACGACGCACTCGCCGGGCCGTGCGGTCCCGGCGAGCCACCCGTAGACCGGCTCGGTCGCGGCCGAGACGTGGCGGAACATCGCCCCGATGCCGCGCCAGGGCCGCCAGAGACCGGTCTCGGTCGCGGCGCGGCGGTAATCCTCCTCCGTTCCGAGGGCGAAGAACGGCACGCCCGCCCGGGCCGCCATCGCGGCGAAGGGAGCGGGCGCGGCGAGCGTGACCGCGTGTCCCCGCCGCCGCAGCTCGGTCGCGATGGCGAGGAGCGGCAGGACATCGCCGTGGCTGCCGACGGCAACGACGAAGATTCGCATCGGTCTCTCGGCCGGCTTGCGCCCGTCGGGCGCGGGGTGACGCGTCCGGATCAGAGCAGAAGAGCGGGCTCGCGTTCGCGGCAGGCGACGGGGGCGAGCACATGCTCGCGCAGCCGCCGCGGGCCCAGGGTCATGGCGAAGAAATCGTAGGCGCCGGGCCGCTCGTTCGCGAGGAGGAACTGGAAGTGCATCCGGAACGGGCGGAAGCGCACCCGCCGGTAGGTTTCCGGGCAGAGCAGGTCGCGAAAGCGGGCCGAGCGCACGAGGGGGTTGGCGACCGGCTGCTGCCCGCACAGGCGGAGCTTGAGGTCGCGCAGCGGGTTGAAGCCGGGGAAGTTCATCCAGTCCTGGGGCGCGTGGAAGTCGCACCAGACGACGCGCCGCTCCGTGACGAGGCGCGCGATCTCCGCCCGCAGGGACGCGGCCGCGGGCTGCATCGCCACGAGCGGCAGACCGGACCCCAGCGTCACCAGCGAAAGGCTCGCGCCCGAGGCGCCGATCGACGCATCGCGGGCGAGCAGCCGAGCCGCGACCTCGACCGCCGTCAGCCCGCCGGAGGAATGGCCGACGATCATCACCTCGTCGGTGGGCTGCCCGGTCTCGGCCCGCGCCGCGAGCGCGGACAGGACGTGCCCGGCAAAGGCGTCGAGACGCCGCTCGTAATCCGGCCGCCACCCCTGGCCGTGCTGCCAGTTGAACACCCAATCGTTCAGAAGCTGCCAGAAGAAGATGCGGTTGAGGAAGGCCTCGATCAGCTTGATCCAGGCGACGCCCGCGACCACGCCCAGCGGCAGCGAGATCCAGAGCGGCCATCCGAGGCTGTGGCCGAACCAATCGCCCAGATGGGCATGCACGCCCACACCGATGGCGACGGACAGAGCGGTGAGGAGGATCACCATCACGAAGGGGTAGAGGATGACGTTGCCGTACTTCCAGCTCAGCCGGTAGAAGCGGAACAGCAAGCCGGTCAGGATCATGTGCGCGGTGCCCGCGACCAGGAGCGCGACGCTGAGGAAGCGGGAGCGGGCGAAGTCGGCGGCGACGATGTCGTCCCACAGGAGCACGTCGTATCGGGTCTCGGCGCCGTCGCCCTGTTCGGGCGCGCTCACGGCCCAGCTCTGAACCAGCCCGTTCTCGCTCAACTGCGCGCAGGAGACCGTTCGCCTGCCGCCGTCGAACCGCTTGGTGTAGCGGGCCCATTCCCGCACGAACAGCAATCGGTAGCGGGTTCGCGCCTCGGGATCGTAGCCGGGAATATAGAAGACGTAGCGGTGGCGCACTGCTTCGAGCCGCGCCTCCTGTAGATCCGGCGGCGTGAAACTCAGCGAATTGCGCATACGCCCGAACGCCCCATCCGGACGATTGCTCTCGCGCGGTGGCCGAGCAGGTCCGTCCCACACCGAGTGAGCCCTAACCCTCTCCCCCATGCATTATCATTCATTACAGTTTTAGAACTTGTGAAAAGAGAGGATGCGTTTCGCGCGCGATACCAGTTTCGGGCGATGCGCGGCGATCGAAGGGCCCCGTTCGCGTCGCGAACGGACAGGCCAGCACTGATCACGTGAGGGATGACGGGTTGGATCCGATCGTTCCGTCGGATCGAGAGCCCGGTGGTGCCGGTTGCGGGACTCGAACTCGCGACCTACCGCTTACAAGGCGGTTGCTCTACCAACTGAGCTAAACCGGCAGCGCCCAATCCGCTATCAGCCTGCCCCGGACGGCGCAAGCGCATCCCCGGCCGTTCTCTGCGCTTTGACAAGCCGTGAGCTGTCTCTTGCGCACAACTGATCTTCGTCTCGACGGCCGAGTTCAAGCATTCGGGTCGGACGAGACTCGGGTCATCCGCACGTAGTCCCGTTAACCGCTCGCTTCACACAGCATCGTGCCGGGCCTCGCTGACGGCCCCGCGGAAGCGACGGGCCGGGAAAGGCCGGCATCAGGCCGCCTCCGGCTGGCCCTGGACACTCGGCCGATCGTCTCGCGACAGCGCGGCCCGACGCGCGGGCCTTCGCAGCTCGACCGTGCGGTCGAGGCGGGCCGCGGCCTCCGGACGGCCGAACAGGTAGCCCTGGAGATCGAGCCCGCGTTCCTTGGCGAGCAGGCGGCGCTGCTCCTCCGTCTCCACGCCCTCCGCCGTCACCGCGAGGCGGAGGCTGCGCGACAGGCCGATGATGGCCCGCACGATCGCCGTCGCCTGCGGATCCCGGCCGAGTCCGTGGACGAAGCTCCGGTCGATCTTGAGGCGGGTGAGCGGGAAGGTGTGGACGAAGCTCAGCGACGAGTAGCCGGTGCCGAAATCATCGAGCGCGATCATCACGCCCAGAGCCCGCAGCCGCTGGAGCAGGCCGAGCGCCACTTCGCGGTTCTGGAGCACCGCGGTCTCGGTGATCTCGAGTTCGAGCCGGTGCGGCGGCAGACCGCTCGCGGCGAGCGCCCGCTCGACGGCATCGATGAAGAGGGCGCTGCGCAGCTGCGTCGCCGAGACGTTCACCGCCACGGTGAGATGCGCGGGCCAGGTCGCCGCCTCGCGGCACGCCTCGGCCAGGATCCAGGCGCCGATCTCGGGCATCAGGCCCGCCTCCTCGGCCACCGGCACGAACTCCGCGGGCGACGGCGCCACCCCGTCCGGCCGCCGCCAGCGCAGCAGCGCCTCGAAACCGATGGTCGCGCCGCTGCGGGCGCGGACGATCGGCTGGTAGTGCAGGACGAATTCGCGCCGCGCCACGGCGCGGCCGAGGGCGTTCTCCAGGCTCGTCCGCGCCGCGACGCTGTCGCCCATCGCCGGCTCGTAGAAGCTGTAGCGGCTCCGGCCCTCCTTCTTGGCGTCGTAGAGGGCGAGGTCGGCGTTGCGCAGGAGGATGTCGGCATCGCCGCCGGCCAGCGGCGCGACGGCGATGCCGATGCTGGCGCCCACACGGATCGGCATCTTCTTGATCGTGTAAGGCTGGTTGAGGGCTTCGAGGATCTGCCGGGCGGCGCCCGCCACCCGGTGAGGGTCGGCGGGTCTGAGGATCAGCGCGAACTCGTCGCCGCCGAGGCGGCCGACGACGTCCTGCGCCCCCGCCATCCGCCGCAGGCGCCGGGCCACCTCCTGGAGCAGCTGGTCGCCGACGGCGTGACCGAGCGTGTCGTTGATCGGCTTGAAGCGGTCGAGATCGATGTAGAGGACGGCGCAGTTCTCCCCCGTCCCGGAGGCGAGCGCCTCCGTCAG
Source organism: Methylorubrum podarium (assembly GCF_022179745.1). Classification (GTDB taxonomy): domain Bacteria; phylum Pseudomonadota; class Alphaproteobacteria; order Rhizobiales; family Beijerinckiaceae; genus Methylobacterium; species Methylobacterium podarium. The sequence goes on along the minus strand of NZ_BPRD01000126.1, from coordinate 3,383 downwards.
GGCCTGACGGAGCGTCGCGCGGTTGGCGAGATCCGTCAGGGGATCGTGCCCGGCGAGGTGCTGGATCCGATTCTCGGAACGCCGCCGCTCGGTGCAATCGCGGGTGACCTTCGCGAAGCCGATGAAGCAGCCAGCGTCGTCGTGGATCGCATCGATGACGACCTGCGCCCAGAAGCGGGAGCCGTCCTTGCGCAGGCGCCAGCCCTCCGACTCGAACCGACCGTCCCGCCGCGCCGTGCGGAGACCTTGCTCGGGCAATCCCGCAGCGCGATCCTCCGGAGCGTAGAAGCGGGCGAAGTTGCGCCCCACGATCTCTTCGGCCGCGTAGCCCTTGGTGCGCTGCGCCCCCGCATTCCAATTGGCGACCGTGCCGTCCGGGGACAGCATGAAGATCGCGTAGTCCGTAACCCCCTGTACGAGCAGGCGGTACATGATGTCGGCGTCGTCGCGGCGGTTCGGCATTGTCGAATTCTTGCGGTGCCCGTCGAACCGAAGCAGAAGCTACAAAGGTTAATTCTTGTAGCGCTGCGGGCGCCCGCGTCCGGGGGGCAAGGCGGCAACGATCATTTCCGCCGCCGCGTTGTCGGAGCTGAGGTTGCATTCATCGGAGAAGACACAACCGATCCGCCGCATGTGGAGCGTCTCACCCCAACATCCGGCTCAAACATCACGAAGGCGTGAGGCTATTCGGCCGAGGGCGGCGGAGGATCCGCACAGGTCTCGCGACGAAGACGCTGAGGCCGAACGGCCGTTGCCATCCCGTGCCGTTTGGGACCGTTCGAGGCGCCGGGATGACAGCCGGCCTCGCCGGATGGCACAGCGCGACCGGGACCTGCTTCCCCGCGATCAGGACCACGGCGTCCGCGAGACCTTGTCGATGCAAAGCCCCTTCACCCTCGACGCGAACGGCCTCACCCTCGCGGTGCGGCTGACGCCGCGGGCGAGCCGCACCGGCCTCGACGGCGTCCGCACGGAGGCGGATGGGCGCCCCGTCCTCGCGCTGCGCGTGGCGGCACCGCCGGTCGAGGGCGCCGCCAACGCGGCCCTTACCGCCTTCGTCGCCCGGAGCCTCGGGCTGCGCAGGGCCGAGGTGACCCTCGTCGCAGGCGAGACCGCGCGCACCAAGCGGCTGCACCTCTCGGGCGATCCGCAGGCGCTCGCCGCGCGGGTGGAGGCTTGGATCGGCGGCGCGGACGCGCCGCTCAGGCGGTCTTGAGCCGCTCGACGATCGCGACGGCCTCGGCGAAGGCGGCCTCGGCATCGAGTTCGGTGGTGTCGAGCACCACCGCATCCTCGGCGGCCTTCAGCGGGGCGGCGGCGCGGCTCGAATCGCGCGCGTCGCGGGCGCGGATGTCGGCGAGGATCGCGGCGAGCGTCGTCTCCTCGCCGCGGCCGAGCAGCTCGCGATGGCGCCGCCTTGCCCGCTCCTCGGGCGCGGCGATGATGAACAGCTTCACCCGGGCCTCGGGGCACACCACCGTGCCGATGTCGCGCCCGTCGAGCACCGCGCCCTCCGCACCTTCGGCGAAGCGCCGCTGCCAGGACAGCAGGGCGGCGCGCACCTCCGGCACCGAGGAGACCCGCGAGGCCGCCTCGCCCATCGCCCGCTCCCGCAGGCGCGGGTCGGACAGCCGGTCGGCCGAGAGGGCGGTGGCCGCCCGCGCCGCCGCCGCCCTGTCGTCGAGGTCGCTCCCCTCGTCGATCAGGGTCAGCGCCACCGCGCGGTAGAGCAGGCCGGTATCGAGATGCGGCAGCCCGTAATGCAGGGCGAGCCGCTTGGCGAGCGTGCCCTTGCCGGAGGCGGCCGGGCCGTCGATGGCGATGACGAGGGGCATGGCGGGCCGATCGCTCACAGCAGCCGGATTCATGCGGCGGCCCCGTCCTCGATCCGGGCACCGAGGGCCAGCATGGTCGGACGGAAGCTCGGGAAGCTCGTGGCAATCATCGCGCCGTCGTCGACGGTCACGGGGCGCCGGGTGGCGAGCCCCATGACGAGGAAGGCCATGGCAATGCGGTGATCGAGATGGGTCGCGACCGTGCCGCCGCCCGCGGGGGCCTCGCCGGTGCCGGTGACGATCAGGTCGTCGCCCTCGACCGCGTGGGTGACGCCGTTGGCGGCGAGCCCCGCGGCGACCGCCGCGAGCCGGTCGGACTCCTTCACCCGCAGCTCGTGCAGGCCGTTCATCCGGGTCGTGCCCTCGGCGAAGGCCGCGGCGACCGCGAGGATCGGGTACTCGTCGATCATCGAGGGCGCCCGCTCGGCCGGGACGTCGACGCCGCGCAGGCGGCTCGCCCGCACCCGCAGGTCGGCCACGGTCTCGCCGCCCTCCTCGCGCTCGGCGAGGCGCTCGATCTCGGCGCCCATCTCGATCAGCGTGGTGATGAGGCCGGTGCGCAGCGGGTTCATCATCACGCCGCGCAGGGTCACCTCGGAGCCCGGCACGATCAGCGCCGCCACCAGCGGGAAGGCCGCCGAGGACGGGTCGGCCGGCACGACCACGTCGGTGCCGCGCAGGGTCGGCTGACCGGTCAGCGTCACGGTGCGGCCGTGACCGCCCTCGCCGTAAGGCGTCACGCTCACCTCGGCGCCGAACAGGCGCAGCATCCGCTCGGTGTGGTCGCGGGAGGCGGCGGCCTCGATGACGGTGGTGGTGCCCGGCGCGTTGAGCCCGGCAAACAGCACCGCCGACTTGATCTGCGCGGAGGCGACCGGCAGCTCGTAGCGGATCGGGATCGCCTCGCGCGGGCCCTTGAGCGTCAGCGGCACGCGCCCGCCCTCGGCCTCGGACACGACCTGCGCGCCCATCCTCAGGATCGGATCGAGGATGCGCCGCATCGGCCGCTTGCGTAAGGAGGCATCGCCGTCGAAGGTCGCGGTGACCGGCTGGCCGCCGACCACGCCCATCATCAGCCGCGAGCCGGTGCCGGCATTGCCGAAATCGAGCACGCCGGCCGGGTCCTGCATCCCGCCGATGCCGACGCCGACGATCCGCCAGCGCCCCTCGCCCTCGCGGGTGACCCGGGCGCCCAGCGCCTCCGCGGCGGCGGCGGTGCGCAGCACGTCGTCGCCCTCCAGAAGGCCCTCGACCCGCGTCTCGCCGATGGCGAGCAGGCCCAGGATCATCGCCCGGTGGGAGATCGACTTGTCGCCCGGCGGCTTCAGCGCCCCTCGCAGGGGGCCTCCGGGATGCGCGGTGACGGGCTGCGGTTCGGAATCGTGCGACACGGGGATCTGACGTCTTGCTCGAGCGCTGGGCTGAGGCGCGTCGGCACCCGCGCCACCGGACGCGCGGATGACGCGGGCCGGCCCGCATGGTAACGGGCGCCGGTCGCGCCGGGTCCGTCCGGCGGGCGGCCTCGGTGCCCTCGCGGGTGCCGACGCG
>NZ_BPRD01000125.1 GCF_022179745.1 Methylorubrum podarium | reverse complement strand
TGCCCATCGCCCCGTCGAGGACGAGGATCTTCTCGGACGCACGCTGGCGCAGCGCGCGCTCGATCTCGGTGCCGTCGACGGGGGGGAAGGTGGTCATATCATGTCCTTCAGGGCCGTTCAGTCCCATTCATCCCGGCTCGTCCTGATGAGGATATCGGCACAGGACATGGGCGAAGGCCTCGGCAGCGGCCCTCAGTCAATCGAAGTGATTGTCCGCCCCGCACACACCGGCGCCCGGGCAGCTCAATTTCGAGGAAGATGTCTCTCAAGACGTCGATTCGAGGGCCGAAAGTCGGCTCTCGAAAGTGGCGAGCGCTTCGAGCCTCTTCTCGATGGCCTCGAGGCGTTGCTCGACCTCGGCCGCCGCGTAGCGACCGAGCACGGATTCGCCGTTCATGGCTTGCCGGAGATTGTCGAAACGCTTTTCGAGCTTGTCGAACCGAGCATCGTGCTCGGCGAACTTGCGATCCATCCGGTTGAAACCACTTTGCACTTCCGTGCGCAATTCCCGCAGGAGCGGCAGGATCATGTCTTGCGGGTCGGCCACGGCTGATTCTCCGAAAGTCAGCCTTGATTTAAGCCGCCGCCTTCGCCGTTGCCACCTTCGCCGGCGCCTGCGAGCGCAGGCCCAAGAGGTGGCAGATGGCGTAGACGAGATCCGAGCGGTTCATCGAGTAGAAGTGGAAGTCCTCCACGCCCTCGTCGACGAGGTCGAGCACCTGCTCGGCGGCCACCGCGGCGGCGACGAGGCGGCGGGTCTCCACGTCGTTGTCGAGGCCCTCGAACCGGGCGGCGAGCCAGTACGGCACCGAGGCGCCGGTGCGGCGGGCGAAGTTGGCCGCCTGCTTGAAGTTCTGCACCGGCAGGATGCCGGGAATGATCGGGATCTCGATCCCGGCCGCGCGCACCTTGTCGCGATAGCGCAGATAGATCTCGTTATCGAAGAAGAACTGGGTGATCGCCTGGTCGGCGCCGGCATCGACCTTCGCCTTCAGGGCGTCGATGTCGGCGTCGAGCGAGGCGGCCTCCGGGTGCTTCTCCGGGTAGGCCGAGACCGAGACCTTGAAGTCGCCGATCCGCTTGATGCCGGCGACCAGGTCGCAGGTCTGGGCGTAGCCGCCGGGATGCGGCCGGTAGGTGTGGCCGACGCCCTCGGCCGGATCGCCGCGCAGGGCCACGATGTGGCGCACGCCCGCATCCCAGTAGGACTGCACCACCGCGTCGATCTCCTCGCGGGTGGCGTTGACGCAGGTGAGGTGGGCGGCGGGCTTGAGGCTGGTCTCGCGCACCATGCGCGCCACGGTGTTGTGGGTGCGCTCGCGGGTGGAGCCGCCCGCGCCGTAGGTCACGGACACGAATTTCGGCTGGAGCGGCGCGAGGCGCTCGATCGAGGACCAGAGGATGTTTTCCATCTCCTCGGTCTTGGGCGGGAAGAACTCGATCGAGACGCGGATCGGGCGGAAGCCGTCGCGGCTGGCGCGGTGCCGGGAATCGCTGGGCATCTGTCGTCCCTTTCTTGAAACTCGTGCTTGAAATCGTTGTGTCGTGCGGGGCCGCGGCTCAGGCCACGGCGCGTTCGGGAGTCACCGTCCCGATACCGGCGGAGGCGTCGTGCGCCAGCCAGAGCGTGACGGTGAGAGGCAGTGCGGTGCCGTCCTCGGGCGCGAGGTCGCGGCTCTCGACGGCGCCGAGACCCGCCTGGACCAGCCAGCCCGTGACCTGGTCGGCCGCGAAGCCGAGGCGGCGGTGGGCCTGGCTCTCGCGCAGCTGCTCGAGGTTGTGCGGTGCAAAATCGACGACGAGAAGGCGCCCGCCCGGCGCGACGAGGCGAGCCGCCTCGCGCAGCGCCCGGGCCGGGTCGTCGAGATAGTGCAGGACTTGGTGCAGCACCACGAGGTCGAAGCCGCCGCGGCCGAAGGGCGGCGCGTGCAGGTCGCCCTGGCGCAGATCAACCCGCGACAGGCCGAGCCGTTCGAGGTTCGCCCGGGCGACGGAGAGCATGGCGTGGCTCGAATCGAGCCCGGTGGCGCGGCCGGCGAGCGGCGCCAGCAGGCCGAGCATCTTGCCGGTGCCGGTGCCGAGATCGACCACGTGGCGGATCGGCCGGTCGCCGAGGACGTCGAGCACCGCAGCCTCGACGGTGGCCTCGGGCACGTGCAGGGAGCGCAGGCCGTCCCATTTGGGCGCGAGCCGGGCGAAGAAGGCCTGCGCGGCCTCCGCGCGCTGGGCCCGGACCGAGTCGAGCCGGGCGCGGTCCTCCGAGAGCGGCGGGGCGGCGTGCTCCAGCGCCGAGATCAGCGGCTCGACGAAACCGATGGCCGCCTCGCGCAGGCGAAAGAACGCCCAGGCCCCCTCGCGGTGGCGCTCGATCAGGCCGGATTCGACCAGGAGCTTGAGGTGGCGCGAGATGCGCGGCTGCGACTGGCCGAGGATGTCGGTGAGGTCGGAGACCGAGAGTTCGCCCTCGGCCAGCAGCGCCAGGATGCGCAGCCGCGTCTCCTCCGCCGCCGCCCGCAGCACGGCGAGCGCCTCGGCGAAGGGCACCGGGGCCGGGTCGAGGCTGTTCCTCGGGCTGCTCTCGCTAGACATAAAGATATCTTTATGTGCGTAGCGGGCTCGGCGCAAGAGGGTTTTGTGAGTCCGCATCGACGCGTTCGATAGGGCGGGGCTCCCTCATACGGTTTCCGGTTGATCACTTCGGGTTTGCCCGCACTCCGTCATCGCGAGCGTCAGCGAAGCGATCCAGAGCGCGACCTATCCGGATTATGCGGAGCCCTGGATTGCCACGGCTTCGCCTCGCAATGACGAAGGAGAGACCGAAGCGATCAAACGGAAATGCTATCAGTCGTCATTCCGGGTTCCACTGCGCGGCTCCGGAACGACAGGCCTGTGCGGGAGAGGCGATGGTCCCCCCTGAACCCGCCGACGCCCGGAGCGCCGCCGGCCGCTACTGATAGGCCTGCTTCAGGTCGAGCGAGCAGCGGACGCCGACCTCGGCGTAGCCCGTGTCGAGCCACGCCTTCGCCGCGGCGCGGCCCTTGTCGCGCAGGCGCTCGATGACCCGCCAGCGGGCGTCGAGGCGCGTGGAGGCGGCGTAGTCGTCGAGCCGATCGGTCCCGTCGATTCGGTGCAGGAAGACCCGCTCCAGGCCCGGCACCGCCTGTCCCCCTTCCTCGATCAGGCCGTGCACGAAGTCGATGGCGCGCAGTTCCCGCATCAGGTTGGCGTTGAAGGTGATCTCGTTGAGGCGGTTCTGGATGTCCTGCGACGTGCGCGGCGTCTCGCGGCGCTCGACCGGGTTGATCTGCACCAGCAGGATGTCGCGGGTGCTCGCCCCGTGCAGCGGGTAGAGCGCCGGATTGCCGAGATAGCCGCCGTCCCAGTAGGGCACGCCGTCGATCTCCACCGCCTGGAACACGGTCGGCAGGCAGGCCGAGGCCATGAGATGGTCGGCGGTCAGGCGCTCGCGCTCGAACACGGCGAGCTTGCCGGTCCAGACATTGGTGGCGGAGACGAACACGTTGGCGGTTTCGGCCGCGCGCAGGCGGTCGAAATCGACCGTGCGCTCCAGCGCCCCGCGCAGGGGATTGATGTTGAGCGGATTGGCCTTGTAGGGGCCGGGATTGAGCACCCTCAGCCACGCTTCCATGAAGGGATTGCCCTTCCAGACATGGAAGAGGCCGTCGATCCAGTTCTGCTGGACCGGCTTCAGGTCGGCATCGAGGCTCGCCTCGCGCCAGAATCGTTCGAGCGCCGCCCGCGCCCCGTCGGGGCCGCCCGCGAGCCAGCCGTCCACGAGGACGACGGCGTTCATCGCCCCCGCGCTCGCGCCCGTCACCGCCTCGAAGGCGAGGCGCCCGTCCTCGATCAGCGCATCGAGCACGCCCCAGGTGAAGGCGCCGTGCGAGCCGCCGCCCTGGAGCGCCAGCGAGACCGCCTTCTCGGCCCGCGGCCCGGCGAGCCCGCGGAAGCCGTTTCCGACCCGCGTCGAATCGGCGATCGGGGCGGGCACGGCGGTCGCCGGGTTGTGGGCGTCGTCGGCTTGGGCGTCCTCGGCTTGGGCGTCCTCGTGAGGCGCATCGGGCCGACCGCCGTTCAGGGCCGGATCGGGGGGAGAGCTGTCCATGCTGCCTCGCACGGTTGTTGCGGCGCACCCATAGATGGTGCGTCGCGATAAAAAGCCTGTGCGGTTCTTTGCCTCGCGCGTCGGCGATGCCATATGAGATAGCGCGCGTGGCGGCCTCCGCATCGTTTGCCTGCCTCTTGGCCTGCATCCTTGCATCCGCACGGCACACGCTCGACATCCCGCTCGGGATGCGACATGGAAGCGGCCTTGTATCGAGGCGCGCTGCGCATCCGTTCGCGCGGGCGCGGCGCGGCAAGGATCCCCAGGTCGCGGATCGCGCCGGATTCGGATAGGATCGTTTCCGCGCCCGCGGGACGTCCGAGACCGGCACGCGCGGACGAAACCTGACCCGCGAAGGCACGATGGAAGTCATGGAAGCTCCCGACGCTCTGGCAAACCCGCTCGAATCCCGGAGCCCGAACATGAAGGGGCCGGAGATCGCGGGGCCGGCACCGCGCCACCGCACCGTCGGCGTGCAGATCGGACAGGGCGAGGGGGCGGTCACCGTCGGCGGCGGTGCGCCGATCGTCGTGCAGTCGATGACCAACACCGACACCGCCGACATCGACGGCACCGTGGCCCAGGTCGCCCAGCTCGCCCGCGCCGGCTCGGAGCTGGTGCGCATCACCGTCGATCGCGACGAGGCGGCGGCGGCGGTGCCGAAGATCCGCGAGCGGCTCGACCGCATCGGCTGCCACGTGCCGCTGGTGGGCGACTTCCACTATATCGGCCACAAGCTCCTGTCCGACCATCCGGCCTGCGCCGAGGCGCTCGCCAAGTACCGGATCAATCCGGGCAATGTCGGCTTCAAGGAGAAGAAGGACACGCAGTTCTCGACCATCGTCGAGCAGGCGATCAAGTACGGCAAGACGGTGCGCATCGGCGCGAACTGGGGCTCGCTCGACGGCGAACTCCTGACGCACCTGATGGACGAGAACGCCCGCTCGCCGACCCCGATCGACGCCCGCGCGGTGATGCGCGAGGCGATGGTGCAGTCGGCCCTGACCTCGGCCGACCGCGCGGTGTCCCTCGGCCTGCCCAAGGACCGCATCATCCTCTCGGCCAAGGTCTCGGCGGTGCAGGACCTGATCGCGGTCTACCGCGAGGTGGCGCGCCGCTCCGACTACGCGATCCATCTCGGCCTCACCGAGGCCGGCATGGGCTCGAAGGGCATCGTCGCCGCCTCCGCCGCCATCGGCGTGCTGCTGCAGGAGGGCATCGGCGACACGATCCGCTACTCGCTGACGCCGGAGCCCGGCGGCGACCGGACGGTCGAGGTGAAGGCGGCGCAGGAACTCCTGCAGACCATGGGTTTCCGGACCTTCGTGCCGCTGGTCGCCGCCTGCCCCGGCTGCGGCCGCACCACCTCGACGACGTTCCAGGAACTGGCCCGCGACATCCAGAACTGGATCACCACCTCCATGCCGGAGTGGAAGAAGACCTATCCGGGGGTCGAGGGCCTCAACGTCGCGGTGATGGGCTGCATCGTCAACGGACCCGGCGAGTCGAAGCACGCCGATATCGGCATCTCGCTGCCCGGCACCGGCGAGAGCCCGAGCGCCCCGGTCTTCATCGACGGCAAGAAGGCGATGACCCTGCGCGGCGCGACCCTCGCCAAGGATTTCGAGACGATCGTGATCGACTACATCGAGCGCCGTTTCGGCCAGGGCAAGCGCGACGCCGCCGAGTGAGTCTTTTCGGTGAGACGGCCGCCCTCATCCCCCGCGCGGGTGGATGGGGCGGCCGTCTTTCCGTTTCGGGTCGGGACGCCTGCTCCGATCCGCGTTCCGCCTTTCCGGCCGTCGTGACGTCCGGTCCGAGCCCCGCGAGCCGACCCCGCCCCGCCCGGCCACCGGCGAGCCGCCCTTATGCGGCCCGATCGTCGTGTCGGCGTGGTCGATTGGCACCACCGACGCATTTCCTTCATGCGCCTCCGCCACATCCGGTCGGACGACGCACGAGCCCAGGCAAGCCTGCCCGATGACCCAGCCTGCCAGCCCAAGTGCCGCGAATTCGGGCGCCGCGAGTTCGAGCGCCGAGAACCCGCCGGCCGCGCCCGTCGTGGACGGTCCGGCCCCCGGCGAGGGCGGCCCGGTCGCGGCCTCGGCCGGTGCGCACGATCCCACCGACGCTTCGGCCGAGGGCCACGCCAAGGCCGGCTTCTGGGCGCTCACGATCGGCTCCGTCGGCGTGGTCTACGGCGATATCGGCACGAGCCCGCTCTACGCCTTCCGCGAGGCGCTCGCTCCCTCCCGCACCGACGGCATCCTGCTGCCCGAGGAGGTGATCGGCACCACCTCGCTCATTATCTGGGCGCTGCTCCTGATCGTGACGATCAAGTACGTCGCGATCCTCTTGCGCATGGACAACAACGGCGAGGGCGGCATCCTCTCGCTCATGGCCAAGGCCCGCCACGCGCTCGGCGGCTCCAAGATCGTGTTCATACTGGGCCTGCTCGGGGCCTCGCTGTTCTACGGCGATTCCGTCATCACGCCGGCCATGTCGATACTCTCGGCGGTGGAGGGCCTGAAGCTCGTCACCCCGGCCTTCAACGACTACGTCCTGCCGATCACGGTGGCGATCATCCTCGGCCTGTTCGCGGTGCAGAGCCACGGTACGGCGCGGGTGGCGACCTTCTTCGGGCCGGCCATGGTGGTGTGGTTCCTGGCCATGGCCGCGGCGGCGCTGCCCCACATCGTCGGCAATCCGGACGTGCTCGCCGCCTTCAATCCCTGGTACGCGGTGCATTACCTGCTCGGCCACGGCACCGGCGCGCTGGTGGCGCTCGGAGCGGTGTTCCTGGCCGTGACCGGCGCCGAGGCGCTGTTCGCCGATCTCGGCCATTTCGGGCGCCGCCCGATCCAGGTGGCGTGGCTCGGCCTCGTCGCCCCCTGCCTCGTCCTGAACTATCTCGGCCAGACCGCCCTGGTGCTGGCCAAGCCCGAGACCACCGATCCGTTCTACCAGCTCGTGCCGGAATGGGGCCTGATCCCCATGGTGATCCTGGCCACCCTCGCCACGGTGACGGCGAGCCAGGCGGTCATCACCGGGGCCTTCTCGCTCTCGCGGCAGGCGATCCAGCTCGGCATGCTGCCGCGCATGGAGATCCGCCACACCTCCGAGGCGCATTCGGGCCAGATCTACCTGCCGCAGATCAACACCCTGCTCTGCCTCGGCGTGGTGATCCTTGCGGTCACCTTCCGCTCCTCCTCGGCGCTGGCCTCCGCCTACGGCATCGCCGTGACCGGAACGATGCTGCTCACCGCCAGCATGGCCTACGTGGTGCTGTGGAAGGTCATGCGGTTCTCGCCGCTGGTCTCGGCGGCGATCATCATGCCCTTCATCGTGCTGGAATTCCTGTTCCTGCTCTCGAACCTGCTGAAGCTGCACGAGGGCGGCTACGTGCCCCTGATCCTGGCCGGCGGCCTGATGCTGATGATGTGGACCTGGGTGCGGGGCGTCACGATCCTGTTCAACAAGACCCGCAAGACCGACGTGCCGCTGATCGAGCTCGTCGGCATGCTGGAGAAGAGCACCTCCTACCAGCGGGTGAAGGGCACGGCGGTGTTCCTGACGAGCGATCCCGAGATCGCGCCCGCCGCGCTCCTGCACAACATGAAGCACAACAAGGTGATCCACGAGAAGAACGTGGTGCTCACCGTCGAGACCATGGACCGGCCCCGGGCGACGCAAGGGGAGCGGGTGCGGATCGAGCCCGTCGGCTTCGGCTTCTACCGGGTGGTGATGCGCTTCGGCTTCATGGAGACGCCCAACATCCCGCGCACCCTGACGCTGCTGAAGCGCGAGGGCTTCAAGTTCGACATCATGTCGACCTCGTTCTTCCTGTCGCGCCGCTCGATCCGCCCGGCCGCCCATTCCGGCATGCCGCTGTGGCAGGACCGGATCTTCATCACGCTGGCCAAGAACGCCAACGACGCCACGGACTTCTTCCAGATCCCGACCGGCCGCGTCGTCGAAGTAGGCACCCAGGTGACCGTCTGACGATCACGCTCTGACGGTCACGTTCTCGCATCCCGCGCCGGTGCCGCGCTGGGAGCGTCGGACGGGTTTTCTTGCGAAAACAACACGGCGAGGTTGCACCAAGTCCTGTGGCTGGCTCGCTACAGGGCGGTGATTTGCGCGCGACTGTCTTGCGTCCGCGCGCACCGTCTCGTACGGCTGCGCTTGCGAAAAGCAAGCAACAACAACAGTTTAGCATAATTCCAAACAACCGACCGGTCTCGTTCCGCGCGTTCCTGCGGAGGCGGTTGGCTGCCGGACAAAAGGGGTCAGGCGTATGGGCTCGGTTCGCACTCTCGTCGGCGTCCGCGCCCTGCGGACGATGGCGCTGGCAGGCGCCTCACTCCTCGCGCTCACCGTGGGCGCCGCGGCGCAGCAGGCGAGCGCGCGGCTGGAAGAGCTGTCGGTCGAGGGCAGCGGCCGGGGCGCCGGCGCCACCGGCGGCGGCCAATCGGCCCAGCGCGGCCCCGACGGACGGGCGGCGCCGGAGGATCCGCGCGGCCCGGTCACGGGCTACGTCGCCACCCGCTCCGCCACCGCGACCAAGACCAACACCCCGCTGATCGAGACCCCGCAATCGATCACCGTGGTCGGCCGCGAGCAGATCGACGCGCAGAAGGCGCAGACGCTCACCCAGGCGACGCAGTACACCGCCGGCGTCTATTCCGGCACCTTCGGTGCCGACACCCGCGTCGATTACTTCACCCTGCGCGGCTTCATCGCGAGCGATTACGGCATCTACCGCGACGGTCTGCAGGTGCTGAACTACGGCTTCGGCACCTTCAAGGTCGAGACCTTCGGCCTGGAGCGGATCGAGGTGCTGCGCGGCCCCGCGGCCGTGCTGTTCGGCGCGGGGAATCCGGGCGGCATCATCAACCAGATCACGAAGCGCCCCACGACCCAGCCCTTCGGCTATGTCGAGGTCGGCGGCGGCTCGTTCGGACAGGTCTACGGCGCCTTCGACATCGGCGGCCCCGCCGACGATTCCGGTCACTGGTTCTATCGCCTGACGGGCTTCGGGCGGCAGGGCGGGACCCAGGTCGACGGCGCGCCTGACGACCGGGCCTACATCGCGCCGGCTCTCACCTACCGTCCGGACGCGGGCACCTCGCTCACCGTCCTGACGAGCTACCAGCGCGACTCGACCGCGGTCACGGCGAACTTCCTGCCCTATCTCGGCACCGCGCGGCCCAACCTGAGCGGCTTGCGCATCCCGCGCTCGCTCAATGTCGGCGACCCGGCCATCAACACCTTCCAGCGCGAGCAGGCCTTCGCGGGCTACGAGTTCGAGCACGCCTTCAACGAGACCTGGAGCTTCCGCCAGAACCTCCGCTACTCGTTCAGCGACGCCTTCCAGAACTCCTACCTCAACCAGACCGGCTACGCCGACGCGGCGCAGACGCAGCTGGCGCGCTACCAGTTCCTGACGAGTTCGAAGGTCGGGATCTTCCAGGTCGACAACCAGGCCGAGGCGCGCTTCTTCGACGGCTACTTCGCCCACGACCTCCTGATCGGCCTCGACTACAAGCGCTACGACCTGCACGACAATCAGGGCACCAACTTCGCGGCCGGCTACAGCGTGACGCCGCTGAGCATCATCAACCCGATCTACGGCCAGATCCTGGGCCGTCCCTCGCCCTACCTCGTCAACGCCGACACCTTCCAGCAGCTCGGCATCTACGCTCAGGACCAGATCAAGCTCACCGACCGGCTGACCCTCGTCCTCGGCGGCCGCCAGGACTTCGCCGACAACGTCGTGCGCGACCGGCTCAGCCCGACCAACAGCAGCAGCCGCAGCGACGAGGCCTTCAGCGGCCGCGCCGCCCTGATCTACAACTTCCCCGAAGGGCTGGCGCCCTATGTCAGCTACTCGACCTCGTTCCAGCCGCAGATCGGTTCGGACGCCAACGGCCGGAGCTACCTGCCGGAATACGGCGAGCAGGTCGAGGTGGGCGTCAAGTTCGAGCCCGTCGGCTACGGCTTCTTCCTGACGGCAGCGGCCTTCGACCTCGTGCGCCAGAACGTGCTGCAGCCGGTGCCCGGCACCTTCTTCAGCGCGCCGCTCGGCGAGGTGCGCTCGCGCGGCGCGCTGAAGAAGG
>NZ_BPRD01000124.1 GCF_022179745.1 Methylorubrum podarium | reverse complement strand
AGGCCGGAAGCGGAGGCGCAGCCGGAGCGAGGGTGAGGGGGCGGCTCAGGAAGAGGCTTCCTCGGCCAAGCCCCCCTCACCTTCGGCTGCCGCCTCGCTTTGCCGACGACGAGGTCGGCAAAGCCCTCTCCCCGCACGCGGGGAGAGGGGAGAAGCACAGGGCCGGGTCCGTCACTCAGAGCCGAAAGGCACGGCTACTTGTCGAACACCGCCTGCAGGGCCGCCTGGTCCTTGCGCGCGCCCTTGTCCGCGGGCAGGGCGAGCAGGGTGAGGATGCGAGCCTTGTCCGGCGTGAGATCGCCCGCGAACACGGCGCCGGCCTTGCGCAGGGTGTTGCCGCCGCCCTTGAAGCCGTAGACCGGCAGCGCCCGGCCGTCATGGACCTTGGTCGCCACGACCACCGGAACGCCCCCCGCGATGACCTCGGCGATGGCGTCGTGCATCTCGGCGTTGACGTTGCCCCAGCCATAGGCCTCGACCACGATCGCGTCGGCGCCGCTCTGGGCCGCGTGCCGCACCTGCGAGCCGTCGGCGCCGGCATACATCGCCACGAGATCGACCCGCGGCAGGCGCTCCGGCAGCGGCAGGGTCTGGCGCCGCAGGGAGCGGCGGCCGAACACGACGCGGTCCTCGTCGACGGTGCCGAGGATGCCGGCCTCCCCCGAATTGAAGGTCTCGACGTTGCTGGTGTGGGTCTTGCGCACCTCGCGGGCGGCGTTGATGCGGTGGTTGAGCGTCACCGTCACCCCCTGGCCCGCCGCGCCCTCGGCCAGGATCTGGCGGGCGGCGTTGAGGAGATTGCGCGGGCCGTCGGCATCCGCGTCGGAGGCGTTGCGCTGCGCGCCCACCAGCACCACCGGCTTGTCGCTCTTCAGGGTCAGGTCGAGGAAGTAGGCGGTCTGATCGAGGGTGTCGGTCCCGTGCAGGACGATGGCCCCGCGGATGCCGGGATCGGCGAGCAGCGCGTCGATCCGGCGGGCGAGCGCCGGCCAGCGGTCCGGGCCCATATAGTCGCTCGGCACGTTGCTGAACTCGGTGACCTCGATGGTCGCGATGTCCTTCAGCTTGGGCACCGCCGCGACGAGATCCTCGCCGGACAGGGCCGGGACCGGCGCGTGGGTCGTGGGATCGAGCTTCATCGCGATGGTGCCGCCGGTGGCGACCACGGCGATGCGCGGCGGCTCGGCCAGGGCCGGCCCGGCGGAGAGCGCGATCAGGGCGGCCACCCCGAGGGCGGTCAGGTGTCCGGTTGTCTTCGTCATCGCGCGCTTCCTCTCCCGTACGCGGCCGGTCGTCCGGACCGGTCCGCCGGGACCATGCGCATGTGCGCAAAAACGCTCAACCCGGATCGATCCGGATCTCCGCCAGAACCGGGAGATGGTCGGAGGCTTCCCGCGCCAGCGGAGTGTCTACCACCGTGACGCGCTCGACGGCGACGCGCTCGCTCACGAAGACATGGTCGATGCGCAGCAGCGGGAAACGGCTCGGGAAGCTCGCCCCGCCGCGCCGCCAGCGCCGTTCCCCGGTGAGCCGCCGCGCATCGGTGAGGCGCTCGCTCAGCCGGCGGTAGGACCGCGACCAGCCCGTGGCGTTGAAGTCGCCGAGCAGCACCGTCGGCGCGCGGCAGGCGGGATCGCCGAGCCAGTCGGGCCCGAGCAGCGCCTCGGCCTGAGCGATGCGCTCCGCCCCGAGCAGCCCGAAATGCGTGGTGAGCACCTGGATCGCCGCCGCACCCAGGCTCACCTCGACCCAGAGCGCGCCGCGCGGCTCCAGGCCGGGGCGCCGCATCAGGCCGGGGAGGGGGCCGGCCCGCCTGAGCCGCGACGGCAGGTGGGTGAGCAGGGCGTCGCCGTAGCGCTCCTCCTCGACGTGCAGGGCCGGGTGGAAATGCGAGAACATGCCGGTGAGCCGAGCGATCTCCTCCGCCTGATCCCGTCCGCCGGTGCGCTTGCGCCCGACATCGACCTCCTGCAGGGCGATGATGTCGGGCGAGAGCGCCGCGATCACCCGCGCGACCCGCTCCGGCGCGACCCGCCCGTCGGTGCCGCGGCAATGGCGGACGTTGTAGGTGAGGAGACGCAGGCGCCGCGATGCCCCTCGATCCCGCCCGTCCCCCGCGATCTCCGGCCGCTCCTCGGCGTGCCCCTCGATCTGCCCCTGCTGCACGCCCTCTCCCCCGGCCTGCTCCCAGCGCGTCCGTTCGTATAGAATCGGAGTGGCGCGCCAACCGATCCTTGATCAGGTCCGAGCCCGCGCGGCAAAACCGCGCTCACGCCCTTTTCCGCTCCCGGCGGAACCGCACCGGGGATGACCTCTTTCGAACAGGCGAGAGCGCGACGCGGCGCCGAGGGCGGGATCGGACGGACGAGATGCGGACGCAAAGGGCGCGGAAGAGGATGCGACGAGAGGCAGGCGCGGCATGAGAACGGAGGACGCCAGCGCCCGCTACGTCGACCTCGACGCCTGGGCCAGACTCGACATTCTCCAGGCCCTCTGGGAGGGCCAGCTCGCCGCGGTCGCGGCGGTGGGGCCGGCCCTGCCGGCGATCGATGCGGCGGCGCGGGCCGCCGAGCCGGGCCTGCGCGAGGGCGGGCGGCTGGTCTATGTCGGGGCGGGCACCTCGGCGCGGATCGGCGTGCAGGACGGGGCGGAGTTGCCGCCGACCTTCGACTGGCCGGAGACGCAGCTCGGCTTCGCCATCGCCGGCGGGGAGGGCGCCCTGCTGCGCGCGGTGGAGGATGCGGAGGATTCGGCCGCCGACGGCGCGGCCTGGATCGCCCGCGCGGAGATCGGCCCGCGCGACGTGGTGGTGGGGCTCGCCGCCAGCGGCTCGACGCCCTTCACCGTCGAGGCGCTGAAGGCCGCCCGCACCCGCGGCGCCGTCACCGTCGGCGTCAGCAACAACCCCGACGCGCCGATCCTGCGCGAGGCCGCCCACGGCATCCTCGCCGCCACGGGGGCGGAGGTGCTGGCCGGCTCCACCCGCATGAAGGCGGGCACGGCGCAGAAGGTGATCCTCAACCTGTTCTCGACGCTGGTGATGATCCGGCTCGGGCGGGTCTATCGCGGGCGGATGGTGGCGATGCGCGCGACCAACCGGAAGCTGCGCGCCCGCGGCGTCGCCATGGTTTCCGAACTCGCCGGCTGCCCGGCGGAGACCGCCGCCGACGCCCTGGCGCGGGCCGAGGGCGACATCAAGCGCGCGGTGCTGATCGCGGGAGGAATGAGCGCGATGCGGGCCGACGACCTGCTCCTGCGCCACGAGGGCAACCTGCGCCGGGCGCTCCGCGAGGTGGGGCGGTCATGAGCGCGACGACCTTCATGGCACGGGAGATCGCCGAGATTCCCGCCGCCGCCGACGCGGTGCTGGCGGCGGGCGAGGCGGCGCGGATCGGCGCGGCGCTGAGTGCCCGGAGCTTCCCCTTCGTGGTGGTGTGCGGGCGCGGCAGTTCGGGCCATGCCGGCGTGCATCTGCGCTACCTGATCGAGACGCGGCTCGGCCTGCCGGTCTCGGCGGCGGCACCCTCGGTGGTGACGGGCTATGCCCGCCCGCCGCGGGTCGCGGGCGCGCTGTTCGTCGTGGTCTCGCAATCGGGCCGCTCGCCCGATCTCGTCGCGGCGACGCAGGCGGCGCGGGCCGGCGGCGCGCTGACCCTGGCGCTGGTCAACGATCCCGACTCGCCGGCCGCGCGGGCGAGCGACCTCGTCCTGCCGATCCTCGCCGGTCCGGAGCGGGCGGTGGCCGCCACCAAGACGGTGACGAATTCGGGGATCGCGGGCGCCGCCCTGGTGGCGGCCTGGGCCGGCGACCGCGATCTGGAGCAGGGCCTCGCCGCCCTGCCGGAGCGGCTGAGGCAGGCGCTCGCCCTCGACTGGTCCGCCTGGAGCGCCGACCTCGACGGCGCGCCCGCGGCCTTCGTCACCGGGCGCGGGCACGGGCTCGGACCCCTGCGCGAGATCGCGCTCAAGCTCGCCGAGACCCTGCGCCTGCCGGCCCTCGGTTACTCCGCGGCGGAGCTGCGCCACGGCCCCCGCGCCTCCGTCTCGGCGGCGACGCCGGTCCTGGCCCTGCGCCAGGCCGATCCGCTCGCCGAGGGCGTGGACGACCTCGTGCGCGACCTCGCCCGCGACGGCCTGCGGGTCCATGCCTGCGGCGGTCCCCTCGGCACCCTGCCCTGGATCGGCGACGGCCACCCGGCCTGCGATCCCGTCGCCATGCTGGTGCCGGCCTACCGCGCCATCGAGGCGGAAGCCCGCCGCCGCGGCCTCGACCCGGACAAGCCGGCCGGCCTCACCAAGGTCACGGAGACGCTGTGATGGAAAATCCGGGTTTCGAAAGGGCGAGCCCTTTCGCGGGTCCAGGGCGGAGCCCTGGAAGGAAGCCGGGGCTCTGCCCAGATCTGCCACCTTGCGCCCCGCCAAAGGGATGATCCCTTTGGGATCCCAGGATCCGTGCGCGCTGGCCGCCGCGCAGGTGTTCGACGGCGAGCGGATGCTCGGCGACCGCGTCGTCGTGCTGCGCGGCGGGCGGATCGCCGACGTCACCGCCGAGCCGCCCGCGGACATGCCCCTCGTCCGGCTGCCGGCGGAGGCGATCCTGGCGCCGGGCTTCCTCGACCTTCAGGTCAATGGCGGCGGCGGGGTTCTGCTCAACGACGATGCGAGCGTGGCCGGCATCGCCCGGATCGCGGCGGCGCACCGGCGCGGCGGCACCACCGCCCTGCTGCCGACCCTCATCACCGACACAAGGCCGGCGATCCGTGCGGCCATCGCGGGCGTCGCGGCGGCGATCGAAGCGGGTATCCCCGGCATCCTCGGCATCCACCTCGAAGGACCTTTCCTGAGCCCGCAGCGCATCGGCATCCACGATCCCGGCCGGCTCGCCGCCTTCGGTCCCGGCGACGCCGAGCTGCTCACCGGCCTGGGGACGCGCGGCGTCACCCTGGTGACGCTGGCGCCCGAGCGGGTGCCGGAGGGCGCGGTCGCCGACCTCGTCGCCCGCGGCGCCTTCGTCTGCGCCGGGCACACGGCGGATACCGGGCTCGCGATCCGGGCGGCGGTGGCGGAGGGGCTCACCGGCTTCACCCACCTGTTCAACGCCATGTCGCAGTTCGGCCCCCGCGAGGCCGGCGCGGTCGGCGTCGCCCTCTCGGAGGAGGCGACCTTCGCCGGGATCATCGCCGACGGCCACCATGTCGGCGACGACCAGCTCCGGCTGGCCCTGCGCCTCAAGGGGCGCGACCGGCTGATGCTGGTGAGCGACGCCATGCCGCCGGTCGGCGACGCTCGCGCGGACGCGTCCTTCACCCTGTTCGGGCGGCGCATCGTCCGGACGGGCGACCGCCTTACCGGCGAGGACGGCACCCTGGCGGGCGCGGCGATCACCATGGCGCAGGCCGTGCGCCACATGAGTACGCGCGGCGGCGCCTCCCTCGAGGAGGCCCTGGCCATGGCCTCGCTGACGCCGGCCCGCTTCCTCGGGCTCGACGCCCGGCTCGGCCGGATCGCCCCCGGCCATGCGGCGGATCTCGTCGCGCTCGCCGCCGACCTGACGGTGCTCGGCACCTGGATCGGCGGGGAACAAGCCCCCTAGGCCGCGGTTCGCCCCCTCACGGAGCCCGTCGGGGCTGCCTTTCCGGAGGATTGCGAACCATGACCCATCCGCTTCGAAGCGGCCTCTTCGCCCTGGCCGCGGCGCTCGTCCTCGCCGCCGGCCCCGCGGCCGCGCAGGGTGCCAGCAGCAACGCCGGCAGCGGCCTCTCGCCCTCGTCGCGCGCCACCGGCAACGACCGCACCGCCGGAGTCAGCGGCGGAAGCTACGGCCGGTCCGGCGGCTACGGCGCGCGGCGGGCCTACCACCGCCCGCACAAGAGCCGGAAGCACCGGATGATGCGGCGCGGCGCCTCACGCTTCTGAGCCGGGCCTCCGCTCCCCCTCGGCTCCCGATCGGGTCACGCGTCGCCTGATGTCGCAGGGGCGAACCCTGCGAGGCTCGGAACGTTGCCGCCGCGCCACTCGACGGGAGCGACCGTGACGGACAGACCCATCGCCGACTACGCCGTGATCGGCGATACCTGCACCACGGCCCTGATCGCCCGCGACGGCTCCCTCGACTGGCTGTGCTGGCCCAAGCACGACGGGCCGGCGGTGTTCCTGGCCCTGCTCGATCATGAGGGCGGCGGCAGCTGCCGCCTCGCCCTCGACGGTTTGAGCGGGACCAGCCGCCGCTATCTGCCCGGCACCAACATCCTCGAGACGACCTTCGTCACCGCCACCGGCCGGGCGGTGCTCACCGATTTCATGCCGCTCCATCCCCACGAATCCGTGCCGGAGGAGGGGCCGGACGGTCATGCCCGGGGCCGGGTGGTGCGCCGCCTCGCCTGCGTCGCGGGCCGCGTCTCCGGCCGCTGGCTCCTGCGCCCGAGCTTCGACTATGCCCGCGCGCCGACCGAGGCGTCGGCGGACAGCGAGACCTGCCTGCGCTTCCGCGGCGGGGGGGATGCGATCCGCACGGCCTGCACCGTGCCGCTGGCGCTCAGCGACGGCGCCGCCGAGGGTGCCTTCGCCCTGACGGCCGGCGGGCGCGCCGACCTCGTGATCCTGCACGGCGAGGGCGAGGAGGACGCGGCGGAGGGGATGCCCGGCGCGGTCGATGCCTCGCTCGCCGCCACGCGGGCCTATTGGGAGGAGTGGTCGGGCCGCTGCACCTACGACGGACCCTACCGCGAGGCGGTGCTGCGCAGCGCGCTCACCCTCAAGCTCCTGACCCACGGCCCCTCGGGCGGCATCGTCGCCGCCGCGACCGCAGGGCTGCCCGAGGCGGTGCCGGGGAACCGCAACTACGATTACCGCTACGTCTGGATGCGGGACGCGAGCTTCACCGTCACCGCCTTCGTCAATCTCGGCTACGACCGTGAGGCCGCCGAGTTCCTGCGCTTCCTGCGCGAGGCCGACGCCAGCCGGGGCCGCGACCTCCACCTGATGTACGCCCTCAAGGGTCCGGTGCCGGTCGAGGAATGCCTCGACCACCTGCGCGGCTGGCGCGGCGTCGGCCCGGTGAGGATCGGCAACGCGGCGGCGGATCAGGAGCAGTACGACATCTACGGCGAGTTCC
Source organism: Methylorubrum podarium (assembly GCF_022179745.1). Classification (GTDB taxonomy): domain Bacteria; phylum Pseudomonadota; class Alphaproteobacteria; order Rhizobiales; family Beijerinckiaceae; genus Methylobacterium; species Methylobacterium podarium. The sequence goes on along the minus strand of NZ_BPRD01000124.1, from coordinate 4,759 downwards.
TGGTGGCCCTCCACGGCTACCTGGAGGCGGTGGAATTCGACCCGCCGGTCAAGGTCAACGACCACCTGCCCGAGGCGTTGGGCCATCTCACCGACCACATCCTGCGCGCCCGCCACGCCCCCGACCACGGATTGTGGGAGATGCGCACGGAGAAGCGCCAGAGCCTGCACACCAAGGCGATGCTCTGGGTCGGCCTCGACCGCGCCGTGCAGATCGCCCGCTCCGATCCGAAGCACCGGCTCGCCGACGCGGCAACGATCGAGCGGTGGGAACGGGCCGCCGCCGAGATCCGGGCGGAGTATCACGCCCGAGGCTGGAACGCGTCGCGCGAAGCCTACACCATGGCCTACGGCGCGGACGAGCTCGACGCGGCGGTGCTGCGCGCCGTGCTGTTCGACGCCTTCGACCCCGACGACCCGCGGGTCGCGAGGACCCTGGAGCGGGTCGGCGCGGAACTCGGCGCGGGCGACCTCGTCTACCGCTACCGGATCGACGACGGGCTGGAGGGCGCGGAGGCGACCTTCACCGCCTGCGCCTTCTGGCGGGTCGGCTGCCTCGCGCTGGCCGGCCGCAACGGCGAGGCGACCGCCCTGTTCGAACGGCTGCTGGCGCGGGGCAACGACCTCGGCCTGTTCGCCGAGGAGATCGACGTCGAATCGGGTGAGCAGCGCGGGAACGTGCCCCAGGGCTTCACCCATATGGCGGTGATCAACCACGCCGTCCGCCTCGCCGCGGCCCGCGACGGCGAGACCCCGACCGACGAGCCGGATTGCCGGGCCGAGGAATCCGACGCCCTTCCGGCCTGATCCGCTCGTGGTCCGACACCAACCGGGCCGACACAAACCGGACCGATTGTCGGGTTAACCCTCCGCATGAGGGTGGGCGAAGCGGAGGCGATCCGATGCGAAGCTACAACCTGTTCCGGCGACGCGGCCGGGAAGCGCTGTTCTGCGCGGTGCCGGAGAGCTGCGCCGTGCCGCGCTTCGTCGGCGGGCGCCGCTGGACCTTCGGCGGGCGCATCAACGGCAGCGCGAACCCGCCTCCCGGCTTCGACGACCGCGCTGCGGCGACCGCGGTGCGCTTCAACGGCTTCTACCTGTTCCAATGCCTCGACGAGGGCGGCAGCGAGCGCGGGGCCGGCCGGACCTGAGCGCCTGCGCGATCTTGTCGAGCATTCCTTAACGGGCGGCGTGTCAGACAGGTCGGGCCGTTCGGAGGGGCCGGAGACCGATCATGATCAGCGAGAAGCGCCAGGAGGCTCGCAAGCGGACGTTCCTCAAGGGAAGGATCCACTTCAACAAGGGGGCGTCCAGCATGGACTGCCTCATCCGCGACTTCTCGGAGATGGGTGCGCGGCTGGAACTGAGCGAGACCAACACCCTGCCGGAATCGTTCGACCTCTACATCCCGCAGAAGGAAATGACCCTGCGGTCGAATCTGCGCTGGCGCCGCGGCGACGCGGTGGGCGTCGCCTTCCTGGAGGCGCACAAGCCGGCGGCCCCCGAACCCGCCCCGGCGGCCGACCCGTCGATCGCCATCCTGCTGCGCCGGATCGCCGAGCTCGAGGCCGAGAATGCCGGCCTGCGCTCCGTCATCGCCGCCATGGGAACCGGGCAGGCGAGCGGACCGCAGCTCGCCTGAGGCGGGGCGACACCCCCGCCCCGTGAGACCGGGTCAGGCCGCGTCCGCCAGCGCCGCCCGGATGCGCGCGGCGTGCTCGGCCAGCACGGCGTTGTCGGCCATGCCGCCCTCGTGCCGCTTCAGCGGCACGCCGTCGAAGCGCGGCACGAGGTGGAAATGCAGGTGGAACACCGTCTGCCCGCCCGCCGGCTCGTTGTACTGGAACAGGGTCAGGCCGTCCGCGCGGAACGCCGCCTTCACCGCCCGCCCGACCTGCTGCACCGTGCCGATCAGGGCCGCGAGCGTCCGCGGCTCGGCGTCGAGCAGCCCGCGCGAGGGTACCTTCGGGATCACCAGGGTATGGCCCTCGCCCTGGGGCATCACATCCATGAAGGCGAGGCTGTGCGCGTCCTCGTAGACCTTGTGGCAGGGGATCTCCCCGCGCAGGATCTTCCCGAAGATGTTGTCCGGATCGTAGGGCGGCATCGCACGGCTCCTCGCAGAAACGGGCGGCAGGTTGCACGGACGCCCCCACCCCAGCAACCGTGTCCAGCTCTCCGCAGCCCTCTGCCCCGGCAACCTCGGCCGCTCCGGCGGCGTTGACGCCCCCGTGACGGCGGCAGGCGTGAGGCGCCGGCGCCGCCGGAGCACGATGCGGAAGGGTGGGAAACCGGCTTTCCGAGACCGTCGTGCGGCAACAATGGATGGGAGCAGGCCGCCGGTTCGGTGAGACGGCCGCCTGCGCCAGGGAGCGGGACATGGCCGAGAGCACGGGTGCGATCTACACGGCGGCGGGCGCCAACCTCGCCATCGCGGCGGCGAAGTTCGTGGGCGCCTTCCTGACCGGATCGACGGCGATGCTGGCCGAGGGCGCGCACTCGCTGGTGGACACCGCCAACCAGCTCCTGCTGCTGGTCGGGCTGAAGCGGGCGAAGAAGCCGGCGGATGCCAAGCATCCCTTCGGCTACGGGCGCGAGGTGTATTTCTACGCCTTCATCGTCGCCCTGTTCATCTTCCTCGGCGGCGGCATCTTCGCGATCTACGAGGGCGCCCACAAGATCGAGCATCCGGAGCCCGCCGCCGACGCGACCCTGTTCGGCGTCCGGCTGTCCGGCTTCTGGGTGAACGTCTCGATCCTCGGCTTCGCGATCCTGGCGGAAGGGTATTCCTGCCTCGTCGCGGTGAGGGCCTTCTGGGCCGAGAAGGGCGAGCGCGGCGCGATCACCGCGATCCAGCGCAGCAAGGACCCGGCGCTCTACACCATCCTCGTGGAGGACGTGGCCGCGCTGATCGGCCTCGTCATCGCCATGACCGGCGTGGTGCTCGCCCACCTCCTCGACAAGCCGGCGCTCGACGGCTGGGCCTCGATCGGCATCGGCCTCGTGCTGGTCGGCATGTCGATCTTCCTGATGTTCGAGACCCACGGCCTGCTGATCGGCGAGGCCGCCGACCCGGAGGTGGTGCGCACGATCCAGGCGGCGGTGCGGGAGGAGGCGGCCGTGCAGCACGTCAACGCGGTGCTGACCCAGCATCTCGGTCCCTCCGACATCCTGGTGAACCTCAGCCTGGACTTCGCCGACGACGTGCCCGCGGGCGAGGTCGAGCGCACGGTCGCCCGGCTGGAGAGCCGCATCAGGGCGCAGAGCCGCCACGTCACCCGCGTCTTCATCGAGATCCAGTCGCGCAAGGCCCCCGCCGCGGAGAGCGCGCCGGCCCCGGCCCCCACCGGCTCTGACGCGGCCCCGCCCGGCTCGGCCGTGCCGGCCTGATCCCTACCGCTCCACCCCCTCGCGGGCGAGCAGGGCGGCCTTGCGCGCCGTGCCCCAGCGATACCCGGAGAGCGCCCCGTCCGAGCGCACCACCCGGTGGCAGGGGATCGCCACCGCCAGCGCGTTGGCGCCGCAGGCCATGGCCACCGCCCGCACCGCCGCCGGCGCGCCGATGGCGCGGGCGATGTCGGCATAGGTCGCGGTGCTGCCGGCCGGGATGCGGCGCAGGGCCTGCCAGACCCGCTGCTGGAAGGCGGTGCCGCCGATGTCGAGCGGCAGGTCGAAGGCGGCTCCGGGCGCCTCGACGAGACGCACGACCGCCGCCACCGTCGCCGCGAAACCCGCCTCGGCCGCGGCGATCTCGGCCCTCGGAAACCGCGCCGTCAGTTCGCGCCGAAGCGCCTCGGCGTCGTCGCCGAGGAGGATCGCGCAGAGGCCGCGCTCCGTGGCCGCCACGAGGACGAGCCCCAGGGCGCAAGGTCCGGTCGCGAAGGAGAGGCGCTCGCCCGCGCCGCCTCTGCGATAGACCGAGGGGCTCATGCCGAGCCGCTCCGCACCGTCGGCGTAGAACCGGCTCGGCGCGCCGTAGCCCGCCGCGTAGACGCTCTCGGTCACGCTTCTCCCCTCCGCGAGGCTATTGGCGGCGCGGGCCGCACGGTGGGCCTGCGCGTAGGCCCGCGGCGTCACCCCGGTCACCGCCTTGAACATCCGGTGGAAGTGGAACGGGCTCAAGCCCGCCGCGCGGGCCAGCGCGTCGAGGGAGGGGGGCGCCTCCGCGGCCTCGATCAGCCGGCAGGCGCGGGTGATCGTCTCCGCCTGCCGCTCGGACGGGGCCGCCGCGTCCGGCCGGCAGCGGCGGCAGGGCCGGAAGCCCGCGGCCTCCGCCTCGGCCGGGCCGGCATGGAAGGAGAGGTTCTCGGGCCGCGCCGCCCGCGACGGACAGCCCGGCCGGCAATAGACGCCCGTGGAGCGCACGGCGTAGACGAAGCGCCCGTCGAAGCCGGCATCGCGTGCGGCGACCGCCGCGCGCATCCGCGCCTCGGTGAGCGGGGTTTCGGCGGGCGGGACGGTCTCGGATTCGGCGAGCATGGGATCACTCCCGGGGGCATTTCTTCGGATGCGCGATCCTGACCGAGCGGCGCAGGCCGCGCATCCCGACTCTTGCGGTCGAATCCAGACTGCGCGTGTCCCCTCCCCCTTGCGGGGAGGGGTTCGGGGTGGGGGTAGTGCAGAAGGCACCGCACCGCCTCATCCTGAACCCCCCCCACCTCCTGCCTCCTCCCCACAAAGGGGAGGAGCGGAGCGACGGCGGCCGAAGCGATCGGGCGGATGGGGTAGGAGCTGAAAGGCCTCCTACGGCACCACGCGGG
>NZ_BPRD01000123.1 GCF_022179745.1 Methylorubrum podarium | reverse complement strand
CCGCGCCCGTTCATCACCGCCTGCAGCGCGTAGAGGCTGAAGCCCTTCACCTGCTCGGCCTGGAGCTTGGGCGGCATCGCCAGCTCCTGGCGGTTGGTCACCACGTCGAGGAGGGCCGGGCCGGGATGGGCCAGCACGTCCCGGATGGCGCCCTCCAGATCGCCCGGATCCTCGACCCGGCGGGCATGGATGCCGATGGCGTTGGCCATGGCGGCGAAATCCGGGTTCCGCAGTTCGACGCCCGTTTCGAGATAGCCCGCGGCCTTCATCTCCAGCTCGACGAAGCCGAGCGTGCCGTTGTTGAAGATGACGACCTTCACCGGCAGGGTCTCCTGCGTCAGGGTGAGGATATCGCCCATCAGCATCGAGAAGCCGCCGTCGCCCGAGAGCGAGATCACCTGCCGGCCGGGGCTCGCCGCCTGGATGCCGATGGCGTGGGGCAGGGCGTTGGCCATCGAGCCGTGCGCCCAGGAGCCGATCAGGCGCCGCCCGGCGGTCATCCGGAGGTAGCGCGCCGCCCAGACGGTGGGCGTGCCGACGTCGGCGGTGAAGACCGCGTCGTCGTGGGCCGCCTCGCTGAGAAGCCGAGTGAGGTATTGCGGGTGGATCGGCGGCCGGCCGGCCCTGCCGGTGGCGAGGTCGTCGAGGTCCTCCCGCGCCTTGGCGTAGTGCTTGAGGGCGGCGTCCAGGTGGCGGGCGCTGTCGTTGCCGGAAAGCCGCGGCAGCAGCGCCTCGAGGGTGGCGGCGACGTCGCCGACGAGGCCGAGTTCGAGCCGGCAGCGCTTGCCCAGGTTCTCCGGGCGCAGATCGACCTGCGCGATCTTCGCGTGCTCGGGATAGAACTGGCGGTAGGGGAAGTCGGTGCCGAGCATCAGCAGGGTCTCGCAGGCCTCCATCGCCGCGTAGCCCGAGGAGAAGCCGATCAGCCCGGTCATGCCGACATCGTAGGGGTTGTCGTGCTCGACATGCTCCTTGCCGCCGAGCGCGTGGACGATCGGGCTCTTGAGCCGCTCCGCCAGCCGCATCAGCGGCCCGTGCGCCCCGGCGCAGCCGCGCCCGCACAGCAGCGTGATCTTTTTCGAGGCGTTGAGGAGGTCGGCGAGGCGGTCGAGCTCGTCCGCCGGCGGCACGGTGACCGGTGCGCGGGGGCGCAGGGTCGCGGGCGCGGCGATCGCGCGCTTGGGCGCCTCCTTGAGGGCGACCGTGCCGGGGATGACCACCACGGCGACGCCGCGCCGGCCCACGGCGGTGCGGATCGCGGTCTCGAGGACGTTGGGCAGTTGCTCGGGGTCCGAGACCAGCTCGCAGAAATGGCTGCAATCGCGAAACAGCTCTTCCGGCCGCGTCGCCTGGAAGTAGTTGAGACCGATCTCGCTCGACGGGATGTGGGCGGCGATGGCCAGCACCGGCGTGCGGGTGCGGTGCGCGTCGAACAGGCCGTTGATGAGATGGAGGTTGCCCGGCCCGCAGGAGCCGGCGCAGACCGCGAGTTCGCCGGTGATCTGCGCCTCGCCCGCGGCGGCGAACGCCGCGACCTCCTCGTGGCGGACATGGACCCAGTCGATGACGCCGCGGCTGCGGATCGCTTCCGTGATCCCGTTCAGGCTGTCGCCGACGAGGCCGTAGACGCGGCGCACGCCCGCCTGCTGGAGCGTCTCGACCACGAGATCCGATACGTTGCGGGTTGCCATGCGCCGTCTCCGAACCGAACCGCCCCGAGAGGCGGCGACGGCGGGCCAACGTCACATCGGGACGAAGGTTCGGGCGACCGGAAGATTTTGCGATCGTTGCAGAATTTTTCCGATTCGGACTACGTCATCCGAGTTCCGAACGGGTTTTGGCGGCCAGCCTTTCGGAGGCCGAGCACTCTCTCCATCGTCATTCCGGGGCGCTGACAAGCGAGCCCGGATCCGGAGGCGTGCAATCCACCCGTGATGCCACGTTGAACCGCGCATCTCGGGTGGGTTCCGGGTTCCGCTGCGCGGCCCCGGAACGACGGGTTGGTTTCTAAGGCGGAACGAGGGGAGCGAGGCTCGAAGACCGTTGACCGGCTCGATGCCCGCCGGCGCGGGCGGAACGCGCCCTACGTGTTCATCGAGTCGAAGAAGTCGCCGTTGCTCTTCGTCTGGCGCAGCTTGTCCATGAGGAACTCGATCGCGTCGGTGACGCCCATCGGGTTGAGGATGCGGCGGAGCACGTAGGTCTTCTTGAGCGAGTCCGGCGGCACCAGCAGCTCCTCCTTGCGGGTGCCGGAGCGGGTGATGTCGATGGCCGGGAAGATGCGCTTGTCCGACACCTTGCGGTCGAGAATAATCTCGGAATTGCCGGTGCCCTTGAACTCCTCGAAGATCACCTCGTCCATGCGCGAGCCGGTGTCGATCAGCGCGGTGGCGATGATGGTGAGCGAGCCGCCCTCCTCGATGTTGCGGGCCGCGCCGAAGAAGCGCTTGGGCCGCTGCAGAGCGTTGGCGTCGACGCCGCCGGTGAGCACCTTGCCGGAGGACGGCACGACCGTGTTGTAGGCACGTCCCAGGCGGGTGATCGAGTCGAGCAGGATCACCACGTCGCGGCCGTGCTCGACCAGGCGCTTGGCCTTCTCGATCACCATCTCGGCGACCTGCACGTGGCGGGTGGCCGGCTCGTCGAAGGTCGAGGCGATGACCTCGCCCTTCACCGAGCGGATCATGTCGGTCACCTCTTCCGGGCGCTCGTCGATGAGCAGCACGATGAGGTAGCATTCGGGGTGGTTGAGGGTGATCGACTGCGCGATGTTCTGCATCAGCACGGTCTTGCCGGTGCGCGGCGGGGCGACGATCAGCGCGCGCTGGCCCTTGCCGATCGGCGAGACGATGTCGATGATGCGAGGGCTGAAGTCTTTCTTGGTCGGGTTGTCCAGTTCGAGCTTGAACCGCTTGGTCGGGAACAGCGGCGTCAGGTTGTCGAAGTGGACCTTGTGCTTGATCTTCTCCGGGTTCTCGAAGTTGATCGTGTTGACCTTGATCAGCGCGAAGTAGCGCTCGCCGTCCTTAGGGCCGCGGATCGGGCCCTCGACCGTGTCGCCGGTGCGCAGGCCGAAGCGGCGGATCTGGGTCGGCGAGATGTAGATGTCGTCCGGACCCGGAAGGTAGTTCGAGTCGTTCGAGCGCAGGAAGCCGAACCCGTCCTGAAGCACCTCGACCGTGCCGGAACCGATGATCTCGGTCTCGTTGGCCGCGAGCTGCTTGAGGATCGCGAACATCAGCTCCTGTTTGCGCATGGTCGAGGCGTTCTCGACCTCGACCTCCTCCGCGAAGGTGATGAGTTCGGTCGGCGACTTGGACTTGAGATCCTGGAGCTTCACCTCGCGTCGGGCCGCGAGATCGGCCGGCGCGACGGCGGGTTCGGCCGGAGCTTCGACGGGGGCGAGAGCGTCGTTCTGTGACGTCATGTGGGGAGATGCAACCAACGAAGGGCGGGAAGAAATCGGCCGGTTCGGGAGCAGGGCCGGGCGCCGGGGAAGCGCCCCGGGGTCCGTAGCCGTCGCGGGCGCGCGGCCCGGCCCACGCATCGGTTTCTCTGGGCCGGACAGACCTAGGAATGCGACACGGCTGCAATGGGAGAGCATGGCTCAGTAGCGCGTTTCGCCACCCGGCTCAAGACCCTGCTCGCCGATTTGCCGATGGTTTCGGCGTCAGCGTCCCTTGGAGGCTGTCACTCCGCGGATCATCGCCGCCGCAGGCGCACGTAGAGGGCGCCGGCCCCGCCGTGGTGGCGGGCGGCCTCCTCGAAGCCGAGGACGAGGCCGCGCAGCTCCGGGCCGCGCAGCCAGTGGGGCACGCTGCGCCGGAGCACGCCGCGCTCGGAGAAGCCGCCGCGGTCGCGCCCGCCGAAATCCTCGCCACCCTTGCCCGTCACCACGAGCACCCGGGCATGCCCCGCCGCGCGGGCGCGCAGCAGGAAACCGACCAGGGCGGCGTGCGCCTCCGCCTGGTAGAGGCCGTGCAGGTCGATGCGCGCCTCGATCGTCAGCGTGCCGCGTTCGAGCCCGCGCCGCTCGCGCCGCTCCAGCCCCGGCGCGCCGGGGGAGGCCGGGGCGGGCGCCTGAGCCGGCGCCGCCGTGGCCCGGGCGATCTCCGGAGCGAGGTCGCCGAGCTTGAGCGGCTTCGAGGAGGAGCGCGGCAGCGCGACGGCCGGCGCGGGCCGCGCCGGGGGAGGGGAGGCGGGCTTCGCCGCGGATTTCGGGGCCGGCTTGAGGGCGGTTTTGGCCGCCGGCTTCGGGGCCGTCTTCGCGGCGGGCCGCGCGACCGGGGGCGGCGCGGCCGGACTCGGCCGGTCCGGCGCCGCGGGCCGCTCGGCCTCGGGTGCCTTCGCCGCCTTCCGCGGTCTGGCCCGCTCCCGCAGCGGCGTGATCAGCTTGGCGATCTCACCCCAGAGATGGGCCTCCTCGCGGGAGAGCAGGCGCGGGCGCCGCGGCGGCCGCTCCCTCACGGCCGGGCCTCCCCGGCGGCGGCCTCCGGCACTGCCACGTCCTTGGCCGCGTCCTTGCCCGCGTCCTTGCCCGCGTCCTTGGTCGCATCCTTGGCGGTCCCGTCCGGGGCGGGGGCCGGCTTGGGGATCAGCACGACGAACCCCATCCGGTCGTGCAGGTCGCCCGCCGCCCGGCCGGCGGCGGCGCCGGTGCCGACATAGAGGTCGCCCCGCGCCGGGCCGACGATCGCCGAGCCGGTGTCGGCGGCGACGACGAGATGGCCGCGTCCGGGCTGCCCCGGCAGCTTGCCCTCCAGCCAGAACGGAAGGCCGTAGCGCCACAGGTTGCCGTCGACGGCCATGCTGCGCCCCGGACTGAGCGGCACGCCCGCGGCGCCGGGCGGCCCCAGGGCCGGGTCGGTCACCGGCTCGGTCCGGAAGAAGATGTAGGACGCGTTCATCCGCATCAGCCGGCGGGCATGGTCCGGATTGGCCCGCAGCCAGGAGGTCCAGCGCTCCAGGCTCAGGCCGTTGAGCGGCAGGTGGCCCTCGGCGACGAGCAGCTTGCCGATGGAGGTGTAGGGCTGGCCGTTCTTGCCGTCGTAGAGCACCCGCATCCCGCGCCCGTCGGGGAGCCGCACCCGCCCCGAGCCCTGCACCTGCAGCACGAACAGGTCCACGGCGTCGCGCAGCCACAGCAGCGGCCGGGTCCGCTCGCCGAGCGCCCCGTCCTCGATCGCCGCGCGGTCGGGATAGGGCACGAGCCCGGCCTCGGTGCGCCGGCCGGCCCGGTAGATCGGATCGAGCCCCGGCGCGCTCTCGCCGGGAGCGAGGCTGACGAGGTCGTCGGGCCGGGCGAGGACGGGCGCGGTGTAGCCGGGGCCGGGGGTGAGCGAGCCCGTCAGCTCCGGCTCGAAATAGCCGGTGAGGAATCCGACCCGGCGCTCCGGCTCGGTCCCGGTGGCCGGGCGCAGGATGCGGTAGGCGGAGAACCGCGCCTCGAAGAATGCTTTGGCCTCGCCCGGCTTCACCGCCGCGGCGGCGGCGCAGGCCGCCGCGAGATCGGCGGGGGAGCCCGTCACGCCCGTCGCCTGCGGCGGGTTGGGGCCGGGGCCGGCGCAGGTGCGGCGGAAGGCGTCGAGGGCGACGCCGAGATCATCCTCGCGCCAGCCGGGCAGGGAAGCGAGGGCGACCGGCTCCAGCACGGCGCCCGGCACTTGAGGTGCGCTTTGGGGCGCGCCCTGGGGCGGCCGCGCGGACTCGGCCGCGTGCGGCGAAGCGGCGGGAACGGAAACGGCCGCAGCGGCGAGGACCGCTGCGGCCGGAAGGGAAACGCGCGGACGCGGCATGACGCGGATCGATCAGCCGCCCGCGTCGGTGGCGACGAGCTGCCAGTTCGGATCGCGCGAGCCGAGGGTGCGGGCGAAGGTCCACACGTCGGGCACCTCGACGCCGGTCTCGGCATTGCCGTCGATCACCTTGCCGTCCGCGTCGCGGGTGGCGGTGATGAGGTTCGAGAGGAAGCGCACGGTGATCTGCGCGACGCGGTTCTTGACCTCGACGGAGACCATCTCCGCCTTGTCGATGGAGATGAAAGTGGTCTCGACCGTCTCGCGGCGCTTCTCGCGCTCCGAGATCGCCCGCTCGAACCCCTCGCAGACCTCGCGCGACAGGAGCGCGCGCAGGGTCTTGCGGTCGCCCTTGGCGAAGGCGATGACGATGGCCTCGTAGGCGCCCTTGGCGCCCTCCAGGAAGGCGCGCGGCTCGAAGGCCGGCTCGACCTGAACCACCTGCTCCAGGCCGCGGGCGACCGCCGAGCCCGGCTCGGCGATGCCGCGCCAGTCGCGGGCCGCGGTCTGCACCGCCGCCCCCGCCTGCGCGCGGTCGGCGCCGGGCAGGCGCACCACGTTGTCGCCCTCGCCGCGGCCGGCGGCCGGCGGCTCGGTGCGGTTGCGCTCGATCGGCCGGAAGGGCGAGCGCTCGGTGCCGGTCTTCTGGCCGAGGACCGAGCGCAGCCGCCAGATCACGAAGACGGCCAGCGCCAGGAAAATCAGAGTGGTTGCGTCGAAGGAATCCTGCATCACCGATCCGAATCGTGACCGTCGCACACGTGAGTCCGGCGCCTTGCGGGGCCGCCCGGACGGGAAGGGCCGTTCCGTGATCCCGCCCGCCGCGCCACCGGCAGACGGCGTCGCGAGGGTCCCGGCCATCGCCGGAACGGGTTCGCGAAACCGGCTCCTCGTGTCTCTCGCAAAACTCCCGCTGCACCGTCGCGACCGAAGGGAAACGGTCGGTCATCGGGAGTTTCGTGAGGCACTCTTAGCCGAGGGCGGCGCGGGGATCGAGCCGGGAACGGATGCCTTGAAAGGCGCTTGGGTCTGAGTGTCTCCGACTGTTCGAAGTCCGTGACCTTACCGTGATATGGGCGCACCCGCGAGGGATTCCAGGCAATCGGGTGAGACGAGCCTCCGCGTCCCATTCACGCGCGTCCCGGCGGGGGCGGCCCGCGGGCCGGAAACGCCGAGGCTCGGAGCCGCCGCGGGGGCGGCCGATCGCTTCGGTTCGGCTTGTTCGCCGCATACGGGCATGGTAGCCGCAGCCCGCGCCGGGGGGCGCTCTTGCGCCGGACCCGAAGCGCAACGACGACGTGAGAAGGAGAGACGCCATGGCCGATACCGCGGCACCGAACGGCAACGGCGCGCAGGCCCAGGATCTCGCGCCCGCGATCAACGCGCTGGCGCAATATGCCAAGGACCTCTCCTTCGAGAACCCGAACGCGCCGCGCTCCCTGCAGCCGCAGGAGGGCGGACCCCAGATCAACATCCAGGTCAACGTCAACGCCCAGCAGATCGCCGAGGCCGACTTCGAGGTCGAGCTGACCCTCGAGGGCGATGCCAAGATCCAGAACGAGGTGCTGTTCGCCTTCGAGCTGAAATACGCCGGCATCTTCCGCATGCGCAACATCCCGCAGGAGCAGATCCATCCGGCGGTGATGATCGAGTGCCCGCGCCTGCTCTTCCCCTTCGCGCGCCAGATCGTCGCCGAGGCGGTGCGCAACGGCGGCTTCCCGCCCCTCTACATCGATCCGATCGACTTCGTCGGCCTCTACCAGCAGAAGATGATGGAAGCGCAGGCCGCCGGCCAGGGCACGGGCGCGCCGCTCGCCTCCTGAGGCGGGTCTCAGGCCCTCCGTTCTCAGCGGACATTCCCGAACGAAACCCCGGTCCCGACGGTGCCGGGGTTTTTTCATCGGCTGGTTCTCCCCGCCGCGCCGAGCGGTTGCGGCCACGCGCGGGCCGGCATCGGCGTTGAGGCGAGACGGGCCGGCCTCGCGGTTCGTCCCGCGCAATGCCGCGTGCATTGCCCCCCGCGCGGCCTCGCGCTACGGGGCCCGCCCCCGGCTCAGCTCCAAGGACAGCATGGCGCCCACCACCCACCTCGCCCTGATCAACGTCTTCATCGGCGACATCCAGGGCGGGCTCGGGCCCTTCCTCGGCACGTGGCTCGCGCAGATGCGGCAGTGGAGCCCCTCGCAGGTCGGGCTCGTCACCACCCTGGTGGGCGGGGGCGTGCTGCTCCTCAGCGGTCCCTTCGGCGCGCTGGTCGACCGCCTCGCGCGGCCGCGCCTGCTCATCGTGATCTCCTGCGCCGCCATCCTCGCCGGCACGCTGCTGCTGATGCCGGCCCATTCCTTCGTGCCGGTGCTGGCGGCGCAGTTCCTGGCCGCCGCCGGCGGCACGCTGCTGCTGCTCGCCGTCACGGCGCTGACGCTGGGGGTGGTCGGCAAGGAGGCGTTCCCGCGCCAGCAGGGGCGCAACCAGGCCTTCAACCATGTCGGCATCCTGATCGCCGCCGGGCTCATCACCTTCGGCACCGCCCATTTCGGGCCCGAGATCGCCTTCTGGGTGCTGGGCGGCATGGCGGCGGCGGCCATCGCCGCCACCCTGGCGATGCCGGCCCGCGCCTTCAACCGCCGCCGGGCCTCGGGCTGGAAGGAGGAGGACGAGGCGGAGCCGGCCCGCTCCTCCTACGCCCAGGTCTTCACCAATAGGCGGCTGCTGGTGCTCGCCGTGGCGCTCGCCCTGTTCCAGCTCGGCAACGGCGGCATGCTGACCCTGCTGGGGCAGAAGCTCGTGCACACGGCGGACAACCCCACCGCCTGGACCGCCCGCTACGTCATGGTGGCCCAGCTCGTGATGGTGCCGGTGGCGCTGGCCGCCGGCTCGCTCGCCGACCGGCGCGGCCGGCGCCAGCTCCTCCTCGCCGCCTGCCTCGCCCTGCCCGTCCGGGCGGCGCTCTCGGCTTTCATCGACGACCCGTACTGGCTCATCACCGCCGAGATCCTCGACGGCGTGGCCTCGGGCATCATCGGCGTGGCGGTGCCGGTGGTGGTGGCCGACCTCACCTGGGGCTCGGGCCGCACCCAGACGGCGCTCGGCACCGTCAACGCCGTGCAGGGCGCGGGCGGCGCGCTCTCGGCGTGGTACGGCGGCCTCGCCCAGGAATGGTTCGGCTGGAGCGGATCCTTCCTGGCGCTCGGCGCGGCCGGCGTGCTGGCGCTCGCCCTGGTGTGGTGGCTCGCCGCCACCACCGAGGAGAGCCGCTCCCAGCGGCGCCGCTCCCGCCGCGAGGAACGCCACCGCGCCGCCCGTTCCGCGGAAAAGCCGGCCTGACGCGCGTCCGAGCGATCGGAACAGGCCCGGCGCCCCGGCAGTTCACCGGGCGTTTCCCACCGGTCGCGAGGCGCGCATGATCCGAACTCCGACCGCCCGAACCCAGGACGGCGAGGCCGGCCGCACGATCCGGGCCTTCGAGCCCCGCGCCGTCCCCCGGCTCAGCGTCGTGTTCGGCTACGGGCCGATGCTGCCCTTCGTCGCCGGGGCGGTGCTGGTGTGGCTGCTGCCCGGCGCGCTGGCCGGGGCGGTCTTCACCCTGACGCTGCTCTGGGCCTGCGCGATCCTGCTGTTCCTCTCCGGCGTGCGCCGCGGCGTCAGCTTCCGCACCGAGGGCGGGGCGACGCTCGCGCAGATCGCCACGATGCTGAGCCTGTTCCTGCTCGGCTACGGCGCCCTCCTCGCCTTCGCCCTGAGCAGGCCGGCCCTCGCGCTCGGCCTGCTGATCGTCGGCTTCACCGAGATCACGATCCTCGATCCGATCGCCGCCCGCCGGGGCGAGGCGCCCCTGTTCTTCGAGCGCCTGCGGCCGGCCCAGATCCCGCTGGCGGTCCTCAGCCTCGCCGCGCTGCTCGCCTATCGCCTGACGCTGTGAGGCTGCGTCCGGCGGGCCGCCCCCGTCAGACGGCTTCCGGGTGATCACCGTTGGCCTCGCCCCCTCTCCTCCCCCTTGTGGGAAGGAGGCAGGAGGTGGGGGTGGTGCCGGATCGAGCGCGGCGGTGCCTCCTGTACCACCCCCACCCCGAGCCCCTCCCCACAAGGGGGAGGGGACGAGCCATGCTCTGACCGAGGCGATCGACCGGAAACCGAATGAAGGGTTGGATTGGAGAACGCCGTCGGCTTTCGTAGAAGGATGCACCCCCTTCCCGCCACGCTCTCCATCGGCCCATGCACGTCCGCCACGACCCCACCGCCCCCGAATCCGAGACGATCGGGTTCGACGCCTTCCTCGCCGTCGACATCCGCGTCGGCACCGTCGTCTCGGCCGAGCCCTTCCCCGAGGCGCGCAAGCCCGCGATCAAGCTCGTCATCGATTTCGGGCCGGTGATCGGCACCAAGCGCTCCAGCGCGCAGATCACCGAGCACTACGCGCCCGACGCCCTGGTCGGCCGGCAGGTCGCGGCGGTGGTGAACTTCCCGCCGCGTCAGATCGGAAAGTTCCTGTCGGAGGTGCTGACCCTCGGCTTCGCCGACGCGGCCGGCGCCGTCGTGCTGTTCGCCCCCGACCAACCGGTGCCGGACGGCGGCCGGCTGTTCTGATATCTCCTCGGGTTGCCGCCTCACGGCCGCCTGCGATAGAGCCGGGCTTCCCTTCAAAGAACCGCTCCGATCGGCGACGACATGGCCAAGGCCGACACCCTGAAACCCCGCCTGCCGCGCGGCTTTCCCGACCGCACCGAGGCCGACATCCTGGCCCAGGGGCGCATGCTGGACACGATCCGGCAGACCTTCGAGCTCTACGGCTTCGAGGCGCTGGAGACCCCCTTCGTCGAGTACACCGAGGCGCTCGGCAAATTCCTGCCCGACCTCGACCGGCCGAACGAGGGTGTCTTCTCGTTCCAAGACGACGACGAGCAGTGGCTCTCGCTCCGCTACGACCTGACGGCGCCGCTCGCCCGCCACGTGGCGGAGAACTTCGACGCCCTGGCCAAACCCTATCGCAGCTACCGGGCGGGCTACGTCTTCCGCAACGAGAAGCCGGGGCCGGGCCGGTTCCGCCAGTTCATGCAGTTCGATGCCGACATCGTCGGCGCGGGGAGCGTCGCGGCGGATGCCGAGACCTGCATGCTGATGGCCGACACGCTGGAGCGGCTCGGGCTCGCGGGCCAGTACGTGGTCAAGGTCAACAACCGCAAGGTGCTCGACGGCGTGATGGAGGCGATCGGCCTCGCCGGCCCCGATAAGGCCGGCCAGCGCCTCACCGTGCTGCGCGCCATCGACAAGCTCGACCGTCTCGGCGCGGACGGCGTGCGCCTGCTGCTCGGCCCCGGCCGCAAGGACGAGAGCGGCGACTTCACCAAGGGCGCCGGCCTCGCCGAAGAGGCCATCGAGCGCATCCTGGCCTATGTCGGCTTCGAGGCGAGCCCGCACGAGGGCGCCGACCGGATGGCGTTCTGGGAAAAGTTCTTCGGCTCCTGGCACGCGGTGGTCGGCGATTCGGAGACCGGCCGCGAGGGCATCGCCGAACTCCACGCCATCATGCGGCTGTGCGAGGCGGCGGGCTACGGCCGCGACCGCGTGCGGGCCGACCCCTCCGTGGTGCGCGGGCTCGAATACTATACCGGCCCGGTCTACGAGGCGGAGCTGACCTTCCCCGTCACCAACGAGGACGGCCAGACCGTCCGCTTCGGCTCGGTGGCGGGCGGCGGGCGCTACGACGGCCTCGTCGGCCGCTTCCGCTCCGAGCCGGTGCCCGCGACCGGCTTCTCCATCGGCGTCTCGCGGCTGTTCTCGGCCCTTCGGCTGACCAAGAGCCCGCTGGTGGACGGCGCGGCCAAGCCCGGTCCCGTCGTCGTGCTGGTTCTGGATCGCGAGAACATCGCCGAGTATCAGGCGCTGGTCGCGCGGCTGCGGGCGGAAAACATCCGGGCCGAGCTCTATCTCGGTGCGGCCGGGATGAAGGCGCAGATGAAATATGCCGACCGCCGCCGCGCGCCCGCGGTGGTGATCCAGGGCTCCAACGAGCGCGAGGCCGGCGAGGTCCAGATCAAGGACCTGATCGAGGGCGCCCGCGCCGCCGAGGCCATCGCCAGCAACGCCGAGTGGAAGGCCGCCCGCCCCGCGCAGGTCTCGGTGCCGGTTGAGCGAATGGTCGAGACGGTCCGCGAGACGCTCGCCCGGCATTTCGGGTGAAACGTCCTTAAGTCATCGATCCGCTCGAGCGCATCCCCTCTCCCCGCCGTGCGGGGAGAGGGCTTTGCCGACCTCGTCGTCGGCAAAGCAAGGCGGCAGCCGAAGGTGAGGGGGCTTGGCCGAAGAAGACTCTTCCTGAGCCGCCCCCTCACCCTCGCTCCGGCTTCGCCTCCGCTTCCGGCCTGCACGACAGGGTGCAGGCCGGCCTCTCCCCGCACGCGGGGAGAGGGGAAGATCCGGTGATGTCCCTTACAGACGGTGCGCCGTCCGCTCGGTCGGGTCGAAGTCCGGCCGCGGGCCGGTCGCTTGGCCAGCCGCTTGGCCGGTGGCCGGACCGCCCGGCTGGCCGCCCGGCGCGTTCGCGCGCTTGACCGCCGCGTCGAGGTTCTCGGGATCGAGCGCCGTCTCGACGAAGGCGCGGCCGCGATGGGTCAGGTCGCGGGCGTAGCGGATGCCCTGGTCGCGCAGGTCGTCGGCGTAGGGGCCGAGCGCCCGGTCCTCCTGGCGGGTGCGCGGCAGGAGCGCGCCGAGCAGCAGGCCGGCGGCGAGGCCGACGACGCCGACGAGGAGCGGGTTCTCGGAGACGAACTGCTCGGTGGCGGTGCGGCCCTCGTGCAGGCGGCGGGTGCCGCGATCGGCGAGGTCGGCCGCGCGCCGGCGATGCGTCTCGTAGCGGTCCTCGGCCCAGGAGCGGGCATCCTCGTAGGTCTCGCCCGCGCGCTCACGAACCGAGCGGACCGTGTCGCTGGCTTGGTTGCGGGCGGCGTCGGCCGCCTCGCTCACCCGGTTCTTGAGCTCGGAGGCCCGGTCCGCCGCTTGGTCGCGGAGGTTGCGCGCGCTGTCCCGCGCCTCTTCGGCCTTGTCCTGTATTCCGGCCTGGAGGCGGGCATTGGCCTCGCGGCCCTGCGCCGTCGCCCGGTCGGAGATGTCGTGCAGGCTGTGATCGACGCTGCCCTCGCGGGGCATGCCGGACCGGGCGGCGATGTTCTCGGGCAGGGTCTCCACCGGCGCGCCGGTGGGCGGCGTGGTGACCGGGCCTTGATGGTTCGGGCCTTGGCTCATGATCGACTCCCTTGTCTTCCGGCCGGCGGCGCGGGGATTCGCGCGCGGCCCGTGAGGCTCGGACGTGGTGTCTCAGACCTGCCGCTCGGGCGGCAGGTCGTGGAGGGGACGCCCGCCGGGGGCGTCGGGGTCGTAGGTGCGGTCGGCGCCCGTGACCGTGACGGGCTTGGCCGCCACCGGGACCACGGCGCGGGTGGTCGGGCGGCGGACGGTCCGCATGCCGTTCAGTAGCAGGCCGACGCCGGCCGCGATCAGCAGCACCGGCAGGGGATTGCGCCGCACCGCCAGCAGGGCGTCGTCGTAGAAGCCGCTGTAGGGCGTCTGCCGGGCCGAGCCGAGCATCTCGTCGACGAGGCTCGACGCGTTGAGGCGTCCCTGGATCCGGTCGATCGTCTCGTCGAGCCGCGCGCGGCTCTGCTCGATGTCCTTCTCCAGGTCCGAGATCGATTCGCTCATCCCGAAACCCTTTCCGTCAGCGCGCGGGCATCCTGCCGGACCTGCCGCGAGGTCCGGGTCGGAGCGAGATTCGACAGTGACATCGCCCGGGCGCCGATGACGCCGAGGATCACCGCCACGAGCAGCATGCCGCCGCCCACGAGCAGCGCCGCCAGCCACTCGGACCCGACCAGCGTCGCGACGAACTTCACCAGGGCGCCGATCAGCACCAGCATCGCCGTGACCGCGAACACCGCCGCCAGCACCATCATCGCGAGACCGATGAACAGCGAGCGGACGTTGTTCGTCATCTCCGTGCGGAAGAGGGCGATCTCCTTGCTGGCAAGCTCGCTCGCCTCGCGCAGGGCATCGGCGACGAGGGACTGGATCGAGGAAGAGGGCGGAGGTGGTGGGGGATTGGGGCTTGCCATGGCGTCGTCCCCTTCAGGCCCGGTAGCCGTCGTAGGCGCGGCCCGTGCGGCGATCCAACTCGCGGTCCGCCTCCGCCTCGCCCGACGCCTTGACGAAGCGCGACAGCAGGAAGCCCGCGGCGAAGGCGCCCACCGCGACCGTCACCGGGGAGCGGCGGGCATAGGCCTCCGCCTCGCGGTAGAAGTCGTCGAGGCTGCGCCGCTCGATCGAGCCGGCGAGGTCGTCGAGACCCTCCGCCGCGCTGTCGAAGAAGGCGCGGATGTTGGGGCGGTCGTCGAAGGTCTGGCCCGAATCGCGCAGGGACTTGGCGAGGTCCGAGACGGAGCGGGCGGCCTCGCCCTTGCGGTCGTCGACATAGGCGAGGGCCTGCTGGCGCGCGGCGGCGGCAAGCCCCTTGCTGCGCTCGGCCGCGAGGCTCGCGGTGTCCTCCACGTCGTGGCGCAGATCCTCCAGATCGGCCTTGGTCTCGGCCGGCTTGGTGTTGGCCGGTTTGGCGCCGCCGACGGGATCTGGGGACGCGGACGATGTCATGGGCGTGTCTCCGGGTAGGCTTGGTGGACCGGCGCGGATGCGCGTCGATCCGTGATGAACTCGGCCGGAGAACCGTTGGCTGCCTCGCGGAGTTCCGTTTTCAGAGCCCCTTCCGCACGGCCCCTGCCGAATGGAGAGGGTTCGCGCGTAAGAAGAAAAAGCGAGGAAGCACCGTCGCTCCCATGGTGATGTCTCCGTCAATGGCGGGTCCTGGACGCGTTCCGTTCCGGGGCCGGATGTCAGCACCCGTTCAGCTTCGCCCTTGCATGGTGGCGGCGGCTCTGCTGCACTGCCGGAAGCGCGGGTATCGACGCGGGCAGGCGCGGGAGCCGGGCGGGCGGATGCGGGACGGAACAGCGGTGACATCGTCGGGCCGCCTGCTTGACCCGCGGGAGGGGATGCGCTTGGCTGCCCTTCGACGGATCGCGCTCCGCTTCCGCGCGTTTTCCCACAGACGCAAGACCCTCAAGACCCTTAGGCCGGCGCGCCCCACGTGCCGGCCCCAGCGAGGACCGGAGCCGGGTTCGTGGCACGTCTGATCATTGTCTCCAACCGTGTCGCCGTGCCCGCCGAGGGCAAGGACGCGGTCTCCGCCGGGGGCCTCGCCGTCGCGGTCAAGGAAGCCTTCTCCTCCTACGAGGGGCTGTGGTTCGGCTGGAGCGGAAACATCTGCGACAACCCGAGCACCGAGCCGGAACTGATGGACCGCGGGCCGATCCAGTACGCCGTCCTCGACCTCTCGCCGCAAGACCATCGCGAGTACTACGCCGGTTTCGCCAACCGGGCGCTCTGGCCGATCATGCATTACCGGATCGGGCTGGGGACCTTCTCCCGCTCGGATTATGCCGGCTACCAGCGCGTCAACCAGACCTTCGCCCAGGCGCTCGCCAAGCTGGTCGAGCCCGACGACCTGATCTGGGTGCACGATTACCACCTGCTGCCGCTGGCGAGCGAGCTGCGCGGCCAGGGCATCGCCAACCCGATCGGCTACTTCCACCACATCCCGTGGCCGGCGGCGGACGTGTTCAACACCCTGCCGGCGAGCAGCGAGTTGCTGCGCGCCATGGCCGATTACGACCTGATCGGCCTCCAGACCGATTCGGACGTGCAGAACCTCTCGCGCAACTTCATCGACACGATGCGCGCGATCCCCCTCGGCGGCGGTTCGATGATGGTGGACGGGCGGCGCACCCGGATCCGTTCCTTCCCCATCGGCATCGACGTCGCCAGCTTCAAGGAGGCCGCCGACAAGGCCGGCTCCAACAAGGTGGTGCGCGAGACCATGGCGGGGCTTCGCACCCGCAAGCTGCTGATCGGCGTCGACCGGCTCGACTACTCGAAGGGCGTGCCGGAGCGGATGGAGGCGGTGGACCGCTTCTTCGCCTCGAACCCGGACCAGCGCGGCAACGTCGTCTATATCCAGATCACCCCGAAATCCCGCAGCGAGGTGCCGGAATACGAGCAGCTCGCCCGCGAGGTGAACGAGAAGGTCGGCGACATCAACGGCATGCTCGGCGAGCCGGCCTGGACGCCGATCCAGTACGTCACCAAGGCCTATCCGCGGCCCGTCCTCGCGGGGCTCTACCGCGCGGCCCGCGTCGGCCTCGTCACGCCGATGCGCGACGGCATGAACCTGGTCGCCAAGGAATACGTCGTCGCCCAGAGCGAGGAGGATCCCGGCGTCCTCGTCCTCTCGAAGTTCGCCGGCGCCGCCCGGCAGCTCCCCGAGGCGCTGCTCGTCAACCCCTACGACCGCTTCGAGGTCGCCGAGGCGATCCGGCAGGCGCTCTACATGCCCCGCGGCGAGCGCCTGGAGCGCTGGAAGCCGATGGCGGAGCGCATGCTGCGCGAGGACGTCGATTGGTGGGCGCGCTGCTTCATGACGGAGCTGGAGACCTTCCGCACCGTCGAGCGCGAGCCGCCGACCACGGCGGCGGCGGCGGAGTAGGGTTCGCGCACCGCACGACCGACCGGGTTTCCTCCAGGTCCCGTCCTCATCCCGAGGTGCCGGAGCGGAGCTCAGGCTTCGAAGGATCCTCCGGACATCGCTTGCGCGAACCGGAGGATCCTTCGAGGCCGCTTGCGCGGCACCTCGGGATGAGGAGATGAATGGGGTCATCGCGCTCTGACGGGCCACCGACCAAAAGAGCCCGCTTCACGAAGGACCGGAATGATCGTCATCGAGGAGGGCCTGCCGACGCCGCTCGGCGCGCATTTCGACGGCCGCGGCGTCAACTTCGCCCTCTTCTCGCAGAACGCGACCCGGGTCGACCTCTGCCTGTTCGAGCCGGGCGCGCGTCAGGAATCGCGCACGATCCGCCTGCCCTGCCGGACCGACGACGTCTTCCACGGTTACCTGCACGGCCTGCTCCCGGGCCAGCTCTACGCCTACCGGGTGTTCGGCCCGTGGGACCCGGCCGCCGGCCACCGCTTCAACCCGGCCAAGCTCGTCATCGACCCCTATGCCCGCGAGATCGCCGGCCGCATCCGCTGGCACGACGCGCTCTACAGCCACCGCCACGGCGGCGCCCGCGAGGACCAGATCGACCGGCGCGACAGCGCCCCCTTCCTGCCCCGCGGCGTGGTCACCCGCCCCGAGACGCCCGATCCCGTCAGCCTGCCCGCCGCGCGGCCGCTCCACGAGACGGTGATCTACGAGGCCCACGTCAAGGCGCTGACCCAGACGCATCCGGCGCTCTCGGAGGCGGAGCGCGGCACCTATCTCGGCCTCGCCCACCCGGCGATCATCGAGCACCTCTTGAGGCTCGGCGTCACCGCCCTCGAACTCCTGCCGATCCAGGCGTTCGCCGACGACCGCTTCCTCGTGGACAAGGGCCTCGTCAATTTCTGGGGCTACCAGCCCTACAACTACTTCGCCCCGGAGCCGCGCTATCTCGGCGAGGGCGGAGCGAGCGGGCTGCGCTTCGCCATTCGCGAACTGGCCTCGGCCGGCATCGAGACCCTGATCGACGTGGTCTACAACCACACGGCGGAGGGCGACCATCTCGGGCCGACGCTGGCCTTCCGCGGCATCGACAACGCGAGCTACTACAAGCTCGACCCCGACAACCTGCGCCGCAACGTCGATTGCACCGGCTGCGGCAACACCCTGAACGTTGCCCATCCGCGGGTGATGCGCATGGTGCTCGATTCTCTGCGCCACTGGGTGACCGCCTACGGCGTGGCGGGCTTCCGCTTCGATCTCGCCACCAGTCTCGGCCGCACCCCGAGCGACTTCTCGCCCCAGGCCGCCTTCTTCCAGGCGGTGCAGCAGGATCCTGTCCTCTCGCGGGTCAAGCTCATCGCCGAGCCCTGGGACATCGGCGGGGGCGGCTACCAGCTCGGCGGCTACCCTTACGGCTGGAGCGAGTGGAACGACCAGTTCCGGGACAATCTCCGCGGCTTCTGGCGGGGCGATTCCGGCACGCTCGCCAAGCTCACGCAGGGGCTCTCGGGCTCGCGCGAGATTTTTCTGCCGTCCGGCCGCTCGCCGCTCGCCAGCATCAACTTCGTCGCCTCGCATGACGGCTTCACGCTGGCCGACGTGGTCGCCTACGCCGAGAAGCACAACGCCGCCAACGGCGAGGAGAACCGCGACGGCCACGGCCACAACCTCTCGGCCAATTACGGCGTCGAGGGGCCGACCGACGATGCCCGCATCCTCAGCCTTCGCGCCCGCCAGAAGCGCAACATGCTGGCCTGCGTGTTCTTCGCGCAGGGCGTGCCGATGCTGCTGATGGGCGACGAGCGCTCACGCTCGCAGAGGGGCAACAACAACGCCTATTGCCAGGACAACGCCCTGAGCTGGATGGATTGGGAGACCGATCCCGATCCGACGCTCACCGACTTCGTGGCGAACCTCGCGGCCCTGCGCCGGGTCTGCCGCTCCCTGCGGCGGCGCCACTTCCTCCTCGGCAGCCGCGTCGGCGAGAGCGCCCTGAAGGACGTGCACTGGCTCTCCCCCGACGGCACCGAGATGGACGATTCCGCCTGGGGCGACGGCGAGCGCCGCGCCTTCGGCATGCAGATGAGCAACGACATCGAGGGCTCGGAACGCGTCCTCATCCTCATGAACGCGGCGTCCGAGCCCTGTCCCTTCACCCTGCCCCCGGATCTCGGCGGCCCCTGGCGCCCGGTCTTCGACACCACCCTCGCCACCGGCGCGGTCCCCGACGGGACGCGTCCGCCGGTCCGGGCCGGCGGCACCGTCGACCTGCCGGAGCGGGCGGTGCTGGTGCTGAAGTCGCCGCCGATTCTCGATTGAGCCGCGATTGACCCGCACGACCGGGAAAACGGCCCGTGCGTCTCGGCTTCCGCCACCCCCCGTGGCATCGTCGAACGGCGTCTCGCCGAGGCGACACGCGACCGGCATCCGTCGCCTTATCTGCCGACAGGAGACGGTGCCTGATACGGGTCCGGGCTGTTATGCTGCTCGAGGAAGATCTCCCGATCGATGAGGTGTTCGGGTTCCAGCCCGGCTTCTCCGAAGACGCGGATGAAATCGTCACCGAGAATCGAACGGCACTCCATCATTGCGGCGTGCTGGGTCCGACTCATCTCTGCCAGGAACTCGTCCTCGTCCATCTGCCGCTGCTCAAGAAGGCCGGCGAGGTGCGACTGCTCCTCCCATAGTTGGCTTCGAACTGCGAGGAGACGCTCGAAGGTCGTCTGGCTGACCGCGACACCCGGCGCCGCCTCGATCAGTGCGCGAAGTTCGGCAACCCGTTCAGGGTGGTAAACGTCCAACATTGCGTCCGTCTCCGATGCTGCCGGATCGGCTCCGACGCCGTGGGCGCCGACCCGGAATGCCAGATACGTGCCGCCCGTTCCGCCTGCATCCGGCGGCCGGTCGGCGTTGCCGCCGGACCCATAGCAAGGACTGAACGACGGATGCCGCCTGTTCTTTCCATAAGTGCCGTAGGTGAAGACCGAAAGCGCGTAGCCGCGCGCGCTCGTCACCAAGATATTGGCCGGACCGAGGATCCAGTTCGCGGCCTGATGGCAGACGCCCGTGACTCCGTAGATGAGACCCGTCGTCGAACCGGGTTTTGATAGGCAGTCCGCAATCGATGAATCCCCCGGCCCGCGGCAGACTTCGCGGCCTCCCTGGTGGCGGCCGAAGCAGCCCCACCTGAGTCCGCAGGAACTGGCGACATAGGTGTGATCCCATTGCCTCGCATTTTGGGCCGGCATGGCGCGACCATAGAGAACCGCCCCCGGCTGACCCGCCATAACGGTCTTCCTCCCCGGAACTTCTGCTCTTGAACTCTGGGAGGCAAGCTAAGCGGCAACCAACGCACTTACAAGTTGTCGATTCGGGTTAAGAGATGGTCCGGCCGGATCGACGCGCATCATCACCGCGGCGGGAACGAATTGGAAAATCAGCCGACGACCTCGGCTTCCTCCGCCCACCGTGGCATCGTGGGTTCCGGATCGCGACAGACATGGGGACGGCATCGATGCAGGCGGAGAGCGGCGGTACGGCGCGGGTGACGGTGGTCGATCACCCGCTCGTCCAGCACAAGCTCACGATGATGCGCGACGTCGAGCGCTCGACGAAGGGGTTTCGCGAACTCCTCAACGAGATCGGCATGCTGCTCGCCTACGAGGTCACCCGCGACCTGCCGCTCGAACCGGTCACCATCCAGACGCCGATCCAGGCGATGGAGGGGCGCCGGATCGCCGGCAAGAAGCTCGTGCTCGCCCCGATCCTGCGCGCCGGCGTCGGCTTCCTCGACGGCATGCTCTCGCTGATGCCCTCGGCCCGCGTCGCCCATGTCGGGCTCTACCGCGACCCAGAGACGCTCCAGGCGGTGGAGTACTATTTCAAGAGCCCGTCGGATCTGGCCGACCGCACGGTGCTGGTGCTCGATCCCATGCTCGCCACCGCCAATTCCGCGGTCGCGGCGGTGGAGCGGCTGAAGAGCCGGGGCGCGAAGGATCTCCGCTTCGTCTGCCTGCTCGCCGCGCCCGAGGGCATCGCCCGCTTCCAGGCGGCCCATCCCGACGTGCCGGTCTGGACCGCAGCGATCGACAGCCATCTCAACGACCACGGCTACATCGTGCCGGGCCTCGGCGACGCGGGCGACCGGATGTACGGCACGCGCTGATTTTTTTGCGTTTCGAGCCAGGGCCCTGCCCTTTCCGGAAAGGTCCCTCTGCTGGATCGCTTCGCATTCGCTCGCGATGACGGAGGCGGTTCACGCCTCGACGCGCCCCGTCCCATGCGCCATGTGACCCCGGCGTACGAGCGACCCATCCGCCGCGTGAGCCGAGGAAGCCCCATGCCAAAAAACCTGCCCGAGACCATGCGCCAGATCCGCTTCACCGGCGCGGGCGGCCCGGAGGTGATCGCGGTCGAGACCGTGCCGCTGCCGAAGCCCGCGGCGGGGCAGGTGCTGGTGGAGGTGGTCGCCGCGGGCGTCAACCGGCCCGACATCATGCAGCGCCAGGGCAGCTACCCGCCGCCCAAGGGCGCGACCGAGATCCCCGGCCTCGAAATCGCCGGCCGCATCGCGGCTTTGGGCGAGGGCGTGACGGGTCTTGCCGAGGGCGACGAGGTCTGCGCGCTGGTCATCAGCGGCGGCTACGCCGAGTTTACCGTCGCCGAGGCCGGGCAGGTGCTGAAGCGGCCGGGGCCGCTCTCCCTGGTGGAGGCCGCTGGGCTGCCGGAGACGGTCTTCACCGTCTACTCGACGGTGATCCAGCGCGGGCGGCTGCAGAAGGGCGAGACCTTCCTCGTCCATGGCGGGTCGAGCGGCATCGGCACCACGGCGATCCAGATCGCCAAGCAGCACGGCGCCCGCGTCCTCACCACCGCCGGCTCGGCCGAGAAGTGCCGGTTCTGCGAGGAACTCGGCGCGGACGCGGCCATCAACTACCGCGAGGCGGATTTCGCCGAGGAGGTGAAGCGCCTCACCGACGGGAAGGGCGTCGACGTCATCCTCGACATGGTCGGCGCCGCCTATCTGCAGAAGAACATCGCCTCGCTGGCGGTGGAGGGCCGCCTCGTCCAGATCGCCTTCATGCAGGGCTACAAGGCCGAGAGCCTGACGCTGACCCCGATCATGCTCAAGCGCCTGACCCTCACCGGCGCGACCCTGCGGGCCCAGGCCAAGGAGGCCAAGGCCGCCATCGCCGAGGGGCTGAAGCGAGACGTCTGGCCGCTGGTCGAGGCGGGCACGATCCGGCCCGTCGTCCACGCCACCTTCCCCCTGGAGGAGGCGCGCAAGGCCCACGAGCTGATGGAGACGAGCAGCCACACGGGCAAGATCCTGCTCACGACGGGCCGCTGAGGCGACGGTTCGCGGCAGGAACTCTCGAAGCCGGACCGGCGTTGGCCAAGCATAACCGATGCTGACGCCGCCCCTTTCGTCGGGCGGAAGAGAGGGAGCTTCATGGCCCAGATCGAGAACCAGACCGATGCCCGCCAGGGTGCGAAGGGCAAGCCGGTCCTGTACGTGCTGGTGGCGAGCCTCGCCCTGCTGGCGGTCGCCACCGTCGGCCTGCTGAGCTGGAACCGGGCCGAGTCGCCCGCCGACCATGCCGGCAAGAGCCAGGAATCGGCCCGCGAGATGACGACGGGTTCGGTCAACAAGGCCCCGTCCTCCAACAGCGGCAACGTGCCGACCGAGAACCCGGCCTATCCGCAGCCGGCGCAGAAGTCGGCTCAGTAAGGCCCGAACGCCGAATTCCATGAAAAAGCCGCCCGC